>JAVRPX010000361.1:0-15354 GCA_032161985.1 Mycobacterium sp. | reverse complement strand
ACGCTGGTCGCGATGTCCCAGGTGTCGTCGTCGGTACGCAGCGTGCTCATCCGGCGGCTCCATCAAGTCGTGCGTGCACAAACACGCTGTCCATCGCTTCCTCGACAAGGTCTTCGGTGGCCGGTCGGCCCAGGCGCGTCATCTCGTCGGCGCTGGGTACGGCATCGACCTGCCAGCCGTGCCCGGCCAGCCATTCGGCCGCGTCGGCCCGTGTGTCGTCGGTGTACATCAGGGTGTCCACGTCGAGGTCCAGCCCAAGGCGCTCGCGCAGCTGGGCGGTCCGTTCGCGGCGGGCTGCCCGCTTTTCCGGGGAGTGCTGCGACGGATGCAGGTTGAACGCCTCGACCGCGATCTGGCTGGCCGCCGCGCTGTGGGCGGTGACCAACGCGAAGAGCCGGTCCTGGGCGTCACCGGGGAGATACGGCAGCAGGCCTTCGGCCAGCCAGGCGGTCGGTTGCGCGGCATCGAAGCCTGCGGCGATCAGCGCCGCAGGCCAGTCATCGCGCAGGTCCACCGCCACCGGGACGCGGCGCGCCTTGGGCGTCGCACCATGGGCCTCCAGCGTCGACGTCTTGTAGCCGAGCACCTTCGGCTGGTCGATCTCGAACACGGTGGTGCCCGCCGGCCAGTTCAGGCGGTAGGCCCGCGAGTCCAGCCCGGCGGCCAGGATGACGACCTGACGGATACCGGTACGGACCGCGGCGTTGAAGTAGCCGTCGAAGTAATGGGTGCGCACGGCCTGGTAGTCGCGGGCCATTTCGTGCAGCCGCCTGGCGTCCTCGTCGTCGCTGAGCCACTCGTCATCGCCGCTGGCCATCTGGGCCCACGCCGGGCCTGCCGAGGCGGTCAGCAGATAGGCGTACTCGTCGCGGATCAACGCGTCGGGTCGCGCGGTTTCTGCGGCTCGCGCGGCCGCGACGCCCAACGCCGTCGCGCCAACACTCTCGGTGATGTCCCAGCTGTCGCCGTCCGTGCGGACCAGCCGCACATCACTCAAATCAGTCATTTCGTTTGCCATACTATCTAAAAAGTTAGCAGAGCTATACGAAATGTGGGCTACATCACCGCAGCTAAATGGTTATTCGTGCAGATTCCAGAGCTTGTTGGCCATCAGCAGCTCGAACTTGTGCACCACAGATCCGAGCTCGTCGTGGTTTCCGACGAAGCCGGCGTAGAAGCCCATTCCCCACATCACCGCCACCAGCATCTCGACCAGGTGGTGGACGTCGGTGTCGGTGGTGAGCTCACCGCGTTTGATTGCGTCGTTGACTGCCCATGACATGAACTCGCGGGAGGCAGTCAGTGAGTCGTGCTCGTCGTTGCTCAGTTCCGGGTGCCGCTGCGACTCGAGCACCGAGGTGACGAGAAATGCTGCCGCAGAACGGTCTTCGGTATCCGCCTGCATCGCGACCGCGAAGAACGCCGACAACCGGGCCAGCAGACCGGTCTGCCCCTGGGCCTTCTCCATGCCTGCGCTAACTACCAACGCATTCGTTTGCTCGACGACTTCGCGCCACAGCACCTGCTTGCTCGCGAAGTAATGGTTGATGGCGGGACGGGTCAGATCGGCGCGGATCGCGATCGCCTGGAAGGTGGCGGCGTCGTAGCCGAGTTCGCTGAAGACTTCACGAGCCGCGCCTACGATGCGCTCACGCGTTTCAGCAGCCTTCGCTGCGGGTGGGCGCCCTGGTCCTCGACTCGCAGTATGTTGCGGCACGGTCAAATTGTGCCACAGGTCACTTCGCTATCACGGCGGGTGTCGAAACCTGGCAACTTCGGCGGGTCGATCCAGCAAATTCCGACGGCCCGGCTGGGCCCGCGCGCCGACCGCACCTTGGCAATACGCCTCCTAATACGGGGCGCTATCGAACTAGGGTTCAGGCATGGCGGGCGTCGCGTCGCGGGAGTCCTATTTCGAGGCAGGCCTCGAGGTGCTGTCCGATCTGGGCTACGTCGGACTGAAGCTGGCCGAGGTCTGTAACCGTCTCGGCGTTACAACCGGCTCCTTCTACCACTACTTCCCCAGCTGGCGAGCCTATACCTCCGAACTCGTCGCGCACTGGATGGAGGCCCGCACCGTGCAGGTGGTGGAGGCGGTGCGTGCCGAGCCGGACCCGCGCAGGCGCATCGACACCCTCATCCAGGTCGGGTTGACGCTGCCGCACGGCGCGGAGGCCGCGATCCGGGTGTGGAGTTCGGTCGACCCGGAGGTTCACGGGGTGCAGGCCGCGGTGGACCAACAACGGTTCGACATCATGTACGAGTCGGCGTTCGAGATCCTGCAGAACGAGCGGCAGGCGCGGACATTTGCCGTGTGGGGCGTTTACGTATTGATCGGCTACGAGCAGGCAACGCTGGCACGCGAAACCGACGCGCTGGAGTGGATCGCGGGACAGCTGCTCGACGCGCTCGACTCGGGCCGGTTCGCCACGGTGCCAGACGGTGACTAGGGCGGCCCACGTCGTAGACGTCATAGTCCCTGGGGTCATGAGCCTTGCCCACTGAGACGGCGGCGGTACTTCGCCACGTGTTGGACCGGCTGCGTGCGCGCGACCCTGACTATGACGCGCTGCGCCGCGCATTACGGGCGGCCATTGTGCTGCCCACCGCGGCGGCGGTCAGCTTCGCCGTCGACGGCGGCTCGCAGACACCGCTGTTCACCATTTTCGGATCGGTGGCACTGCTGATCTTGGTCGACTTTCCGGGCAACCGCTCGGCGCGTGCGCTGGCGTATTGCGGGCTCGGATTCAACGGCGCCGTACTCATCACGCTTGGCACGCTCGTGGCGCCGCACCCGTGGTTGAGCGTCGCGCTGATGTTCCTGCTTGGGGTGGCGGTGACCTTCGCAGGCGTGCTCAGCGAGATCGTCGCCGCGGGTCAGCGCGCCACGCTGCTGATGTTCGTGCTGCCGGCCTGCACGCCGGTCGGCCCGCTCCCCGAGCGGCTGCTGGGCTGGCTGATCGCGCTGGCGATATGTGTGCCTGCCGCGTTGTTCCTCCTCCCGCCGCGGCATCACGACGAGCTGCGCGCACACGCCGCACGCGTGTGCAACCGGCTTGCTGACCGGCTGGAGGGCGCGGGCTCGGAGCGCGAAGCCACCAACGCGATGAATGCGCTCTATGACACCTTCCTCGGCGCCGACTACCGGCCGGTCGCGTTGACCGCGGGCAGCCGCGCGCTGGTCCGCGTTGTCGACGATCTGGGCTGGCTGTCCGATCAGATCACCGACGACACCGGGCGGCTGCTGGGGGCGATGCGGGATCCGGCACTGCGGGTGTTGCGGGACTCGGCAGCGGTGCTGCGGCTGCCCAGCGTCGCGGAGCGAGCGGTGCGTAGCGCCGACCTTCGCGATGCACTGGCCGAGTTGCGATCGGTGGCGCAGGCCCGCTACCGCGAGGACATCACCGAGCTGCTCGGCGAATCCAGCGACGAGGCGGCGGTAGCGGTCTGCCGCGAGCTGTTGAACGTTCGCACCATCGCGGCCACGATCGCGGTAACCGGCAGGATCATCCGCAACGCGGCGGCGGCGGACGCCCGGCCGGTGTGGGCCCGGGTGTTGGGCCGCGGGCTGCCCGAAACCGGGGCCGCCGATTGGGTGATGCCCGAAACCGTCGCGGTCGCCGCGATCACCAAGGGCTTCCTGGCCACCAGAGCGGTCGTGCTGCGCAACAGCTTGCGGACGGGGCTCGGGCTGGCGCTCGCCGTCGCCGTCACCCATGTCTTTCCGGTTGAGCACGGGTTCTGGGTGGTGCTCGGGGCGATGTCGGTGTTGCGCAGTAGTGCGCTGACCACCGGAACCCGGGTGCTACGGGCGGTGACGGGCACCGCAGTGGGTTTCGTCTTGGGTGCGGTGGTCATCGAGGTACTTGGCGTGGATCCCGTCGTGCTGTGGATACTTCTGCCGATCGTGGCCTTCGGTTCGGCGTACGTGCCCGAGGTTGGATCGTTCGTCGCCGGCCAGGCCGCGTTCACGATGATGGTATTGATCAACTTCAACCTGATCGTGCCGACCGGCTGGCAGGTGGGATTGATCCGCGTCGAGGACGTCGTGGTCGGCGCGATGGTGGGCATTGTGGTGTCGGTCCTGCTGTGGCCGCGGGGCGCGACCGCAGCGGTGTCCAAGGCGATCGAGGACGCCCGCACGGTCGGAGCCAAGTTCTTGAAGGCGGCGGTGCTGAGGGTGACCCGCGGCGCCTCCGAGGACGCCACCGACCGCGTGATCGCGCTCAGCCATGAGGCATTGAGTACCTCACGAACAGTGGATGACGCTGTCCGGCAGTATCTTTCGGAGAGCGGCGGGACGACGGAACTACGCGCACCTGTGATACGAGCGGCCAACCGCGCGATCCGGTTGCGCGCCGCTGCGGAGTTGATCGCCGACGTCGTGCCGCCGCCGCTGGGGGTGTACCCACGGACCCGTGAGGTGCTCGAGTCGCACACCGAGGCAATCTGCGGGCGGTTGACCGGCGGTCCCGGCCGGGACCTCGAGTCGATCAGCGACGATTTCGTGTTGGCGCTGCGCGCCGACGCCACAGGAGTGAGTGCAACACGTATCCGACGGGAAGGGGGACTGGCGGTTTCCGCTGCGCTGCCGCTGACTACGGCCGCAGCCAATCTCGGCGAGCTGGAGCTGCTCTACCCACATCCCACAGAGAAGATACTCAAGAAATGATGATCCGATGAGCGCGGTCGTCGTGCTCGGCTCGGGTTTCGCCGGCCTGTGGGCGGCCCTCGGAGCGGCCCGTCGGCTCGACGAGCTCGCCGTCGCGCACGGCGGTGTGAAAATCACGGTGCTCAGCTCCCAGCCCTACCACGACATTCGGGTCCGCAATTACGAGGCCGACCTGACGCCGTGCCGCATCCCGTTGCGGGATGTGCTCGATCCGGCCGGAGTCGGGCACATCACCGCCGAGGTGACCGCGATCGACCCGGTATCGCACACCGTGACCACCTCTGTCGGCACACACGGCTACGACCGTCTCGTGATCGCGCTGGGCAGCCAGGTCGTCAAACCCGCCATCCCCGGTCTGCGTGAGTTCGGATTCGACGTCGACACCTACGACGGCGCGATGATGCTGCAGCGGCACCTGGCGGCCCTGGCCAGCGGCCCCCACACGCCGGCCGCGGCCACTGCCGTTGTCGTGGGCGCCGGACTGACCGGCATCGAGACCGCCTGCGAGCTGCCGGCCCGGCTGACAGCGCAATTCCCTGACATCGTGTCCCGGGTCGTACTCGTCGACCACAACCCGCGCGTCGGCTCGGACATGGGCACCTCCGCGCGACCCGTGATCGAGGCCGCGCTTAGTGCCACCGGGGTGGAGAGCCGCCTCGGCGTAAGGGTCACCGGGGTGGACGAGGGCGGGGCGACCCTGTCTACCGGTGAAGTGCTGGCCGCGTCGACCGTGGTGTGGTGTGCGGGCATGCGGGCCAACCCGCTGACAGCGGACCTTGGCGTCCCACGTGATCGTCTCGGCCGTGTTCCGGTCGACGACTACCTGCGTGTCGACGGCGTGCAGGGCGTGTTCGCAGCCGGGGACGTCGCGGTCGCGAAGATGGACGACACGCACCTGTCGGTGATGTCATGCCAGCACGGCAGGCCGATGGGCCGCTTCGCGGGGTACAACGTCATCAGTGACCTGCTCGGTGAGCCCATGCTGACGCTTCGAATCCCTTGGTATGTCACGGTTCTGGATCTCGGGCCGGCTGGTGCGATCTATACCGAGGGCTGGGATCGGCAGGTGGTCGCCAGTGGCGCATCGGCAAAGGCCACCAAGCGCACAATCAACGGCCAGCGAATCTATCCACCGCTCGACGGAAACCGTGACGCAATATTGGCCGCCGCCGCGCCGACGCTGCAGTCGCGGCCGAGCGCCGCAGGCTAACAGCTAGCCGCCGAAGGGCCGGTGCGGCATCAACGCGTTCGGCGGGATGGTGCCGAACTTGCCCGCCTGGAAGTCCTCGACCGCCTCGATCAATTCGGACTTGGAGTTCATCACGAACGGGCCGTATTGGAACACCGGCTCGCGAATGGGCTTGCCGCCCAAGATGAGAACCTCCAGTGCCGGCCTGTGCGACTCTTGCGTCGGCTCCGCGGATACGCTGATCCGGTCACCGGGCCCGAGCACCGCAAGCTGACCCTGATGGATCGGATGCCCGACCGGGCCGACCGAGCCACGGCCTGACAGTACGTAGACCAGCGCATTGAAGTCGCGGTTCCACGGCAGATTCAAACGGGCACCAGGCTCAATCGTCGCATGCGCCACGGTGATTGGCGTGTACGTCGCTCCCGGCCCCTGACGACCGTCGACTTCACCGGCGATGATCCGGACCAGCGCACCACCGTCGTCCGACGACAGCAGCCCCACCTGGTTGCCCTCGATCGCCTGATACTTCGGCGCCGCGAACTTGTCCTTGCGCGGCAGGTTCACCCACAGCTGGATGCCGTGGAACACCCCACCGCTCTCCACCAGTTCGGCGGGCGGGGTCTCGATGTGCAATATCCCCGAGCCTGCCGTCATCCACTGGGTGGCGCCGTCGGTGATGAGGCCGCCTCCCCCGTGCGAATCCTGATGCGCGAAGCGGCCATCGATCATGTAGGTGACGGTTTCGAAACCGCGGTGCGGATGCCAGTCAGTGCCTCTCGGTTCGCCCGGCTGGTACTCCACCTCACCCATCTGGTCCATGTGGACGAACGGGTCGAGGTCGGCAGCGCTCACTCCGGCGAACGCGCGCACGACGGGGAAGCCCTCGCCCTCGTAACCGTGAGGGCCGGTGGTGATGGAGCGGACCGGGCGTTCGGTGTCGGACGCTGCAGGTGCGGCGATGCGCGGAAGGTTCAGTGTGTCGGCGGTGATGGCAGGCATGCCACAATTAACCGGACTGCAGTCCGATTAATTCCCGAGCGCAGAGAGTGCCGCAGCCCTGGCGTCTGCTGCGGTTGCGGCGCCAAGTACGGCGTCGGCCGCGGCCCGGCATTGCTGCAGCGTGACCTGCGCAAGCTTCGCGCCGACACCCTGGATCGCGGCGGCAGCCGCGGACAGCGAGGTCACGCCGAGACCGGTCAGCACGCACGCCAACAGCGGATCGGCGGCGGCCTCGCCGCACACGCCGACGGGCTTGCCCGCGGCCGCGCCTGCTCGCACCGCCATCGCCACCAACGCAAGCACGGCGGGCTGCCACGGGTCGGTCAGCGTCGCGAGCTCGGCCGACATGCGGTCGGCGGCCATCGTGTACTGAGCCAGATCGTTGGTGCCGATCGACAGGAAGTCGACGTGTTCGAGGATCCGGTCGGCCAGCAGGGCCGCCGCGGGCACCTCGATCATCACACCAACGGTGAGCCCGTGTGAACGTGCCTGCGCGGCAAATCTTTCCGCTTCTTCTGCGGTGGCGACCATCGGCGCCATCACCCATGGCTGTGCGCCCGTGCGCCGCGCCGCGGCGGCGACAGCCTGGAGCTGCCGCTGCAGTAGCCCGGGGTTGCCCTCGGCGATGCGGATGCCGCGCACGCCGAGCGCGGGGTTGGCCTCTTCCGGATGGCCTGCGAACTTCAGTGGCTTGTCGGACCCGGCGTCCAGCGTCCGGATCACCACCTTGTGGTCCGAAAACGCCTCAAGCACTTCGGCGTAGATGTCGGCCTGCTCGTCGACGCCCGGCTCGGTGTCGCGATTGAGGAAGCACAGTTCGGTGCGGAACAGCCCGACGCCCTCGGCCGGGGTCTCGCGCGCGGCGCGGGCTGCAGCGCCGTCCTGGACGTTGGCGAGGATCGCCACGGCGTGCCCGTCGGCGGTGGCGCCGGGACCCGACCAGTGCGCGGCGCGCTCGGCCTCGCGCTGCGCCGCGGCGACAGCCTCTCCTGCGGCGGCATGGTCGGGCGACACCGTGACGGTGCCCACGGTGCCGTCGACGAGCACCATCGTTCCTGGCCCGACGACATCGAGTCCCCCGACGGCGACGACGCACGGAATGCCGAGCTGCCGGGCGATGATCGCGGTGTGACTGGTTGGCCCGCCCAGCGTGGTGGCCAGGGCGACAACGAGTTTCGGATCCAGACCAGCGGTGTCGGCGGGTGCGAGATCCTCGGCGCACAGGATCGATGGAATGTCGGGCAGTGGAACACCGGGCTCCGGCAGGCCGCTGAGTTCGGCGATGACGCGGTCGCGGATGTCCTGAAGATCGGTGACGCGCTCGGCCATCAACCCGCCGAGTTGAGTGAACATGGTGACGAACTGCTCGACCGCCTGGACCACCGCCCCGACAGCCGGCGTGCCGTCCTTGATCTGCTTCTCCGCAGCCCCCAGCCAGGCACGGTCCTGCGCCAGCGTGGCGGTGGCGGCGAGAACCTCCGACGCCGCGCCGGTCGCATGCGCGGCGCGATCCCGCAACCGGGTGGCCACAGCGCTGGCGGCGGCCACGAACCGTGCGGCCTCGGCCGGGCGGTCTGCTTCGTCGATCGACGCGTCGGACGAGCTGGCGTCCACGACGGGCAGTCGACCCGGCCGAATCACCGGCGCGTACTGGACGCCGGCGACCACCGGGACACCGCGCAGCACCGCACCTGCCGGGTACCCGGCCGAGGCGCTGTCCTTGGGGCGTGACGTAGGCGGGGAAGAAGCGGTCATGTGAAACAGATTACAAGAATATCTTGACAAGTCAACACGAACAGTAGTAAAACCAACTATATCCACATCAATGCGGGCCGATACCCACACAAACGGAGTCTCATGTATGCCGAAGAGCGTCAGCAAGCGATCGCCTCGCTGGTGATGTCGAAGGGCCGCGCCTCGGTGGCCGAGCTGGCGCAGGCTTACGACGTCACCACCGAGACGGTGCGGCGCGACCTGGCCGTCCTGGACAGGGCGGGCGTTCTGCGGCGGGTGCACGGCGGCGCGGTGCCGGTTCGTGCGCTGCACCTCGTCGAGCCCGGCGTCGGCGAGCGGGAGACCACCCGGGCCGAGCACAAGGAAGCGATCGCCGCGGCCGCCACTGAGTTCTTTCCCCTCGGCGGCGCCAGCGTGCTGCTGGACGCAGGCACCACCACCGCGCGCGTCGCGGCCCAGTTGCCCGCCGACCGTGACCTGGTGGTGGTGACCAACTCGGTGCCGATCGCCGCCCGGCTGGCGGCCATGCCATCGGTTTCTCTGCACCTGCTCGGCGGCCGCGTCCGGGGGCTCACCCAGGCGGCGGTCGGCGAGCAGACATTGAAGGTTCTCGACACGCTGCGGGTCGACATCGCGTTCATCGGGACCAACGGGATCAGCGTTCGCCATGGCCTTTCCACCCCGGACACGGACGAGGCCGCGGTCAAGCGCGCCATGGTCAACGCTGCCAATTATGTTGTGGTTGCCGCTGATTCGTCGAAGATCGGTCGGGAGGACTTTGTCAGCTTTGCCCCGATCTCCAGTGTCGACACCCTGATCACCGACTCGGAGATCAGCGCCGCCGATCGCGAGCAGTTGACCGAGAATGGCGTCGAGGTGGTGGACGCATGATCGTCACAGTCACCCCCAACCCGAGCATCGACCGCACGGTGACGCTCAGCGCGCCACTCACCCGCGGTGCGGTGCACCGGGTTTCGTCGGTGACCTCCGAGCCAGGCGGCAAGGGCGTCAACGTCGCACGCGCGTTGACGCTGGCCGGGCTGGACGCCGTCGCGGTGCTGCCCGCGCCCGCCAACGATCCGCTGATGGCCGCACTTACCGCCGCCGCGGTGCCCTTCAGGTGCGTACCGACCTCCGGAGCGGTGCGGACCAACCTCGCCATCACCGAACACGACGGCACCACAACGAAACTCAACGAACCTGGCGCAGCCCTGGATGCCGCCGCCCTCGACGCGCTGACCAGGTCCGTGGCGGCGAGCGCACAGTCCGCAGCGTGGGTTGTGCTGTCCGGTTCGCTGCCGCCCGGTGTGCCGGACCACTGGTACGCGGACGTGGTCGCGCTGCTCGAGCCGTATCCGTGCCGCGTGGCCATCGACACCTCCGACGGTCCACTCGCGGCGCTCGTCGAGTCCTTCGACCGGGCCGCGCCCGACTTGATCAAGCCAAACGCCGAGGAACTCGCGGGCGTGCTCGGCTACTCGCCGCAGGCGCTGGAGGCCGCAGTCGCCCAAGGGGATCCAGAGCCCGTCGTGTCGGCCGCCCGTCAGCTGGTAGACCGCGGTGTACGCGCGGTGCTGGCCACCCTCGGCGCCGCAGGGGCGGTGCTGGTCGACGAGACCGGCAGCTGGATGGCCACGCCGCCCCCCATCGTCGCGCGTAGCACTGTCGGCGCGGGCGACGCCTCACTGGCCGGCTACATACGCGCCGACGTGGGCGGAGCCGTTCCTCCCCACCGCCTCCAGATGGCCGTCGCATACGGCAGCGCCGCGGCCGCGCTTCCCGGATCCGCGCTCCCCACGCCGGCCCAGATCGACCTCGACGCCGTACGGGTGACACCGATTGCCCCGATCTCGCCCACAACCAACACGAAAGTATCGCCATGACAAGCACCGCCTCACAGCCGATCATCAATACCGATCTGGTCCTGCTCGACATCGACGTAGACGGCGACAAGCAGACCGTGATCGGCCGGCTCGTCAACCGGCTCGCCGACGCAGGCCGCACCCACGACACCGAGGGGCTGATCGCCGCGGCGACGGCGCGCGAGGAACAGTCCGCCACTGGGTTGCCCGGCGGCATCGCGATCCCGCATTGCCGATCGCCGTACGTCGACACCGCCTCGATCGCATTCGCCCGGCTGAACCCGGCCGTCGACTTCGGCGCGCCCGACGGGCCCGCGGACCTGGCCTTCCTGATCGCCGCGCCCGAGGCGGGCGGCGCCGAGCACATGAAGCTGCTGTCCAGCCTCGCCCGCGCCCTGGTGCGAAAGGACTTCGTCGAGGCGCTGCGCAATGCGACCACCTCCGGCGAGGTCGTCGAGCTGGTCGACGGCGTCCTCAATGCAACGACCGAGAAGCCTAAGCCCGCAACCGAACCGGCGAAGGCAACACCCAAGACCTTGGTCGCGGTCACCGCGTGCCCGACCGGCATCGCGCACACCTACATGGCCGCCGACTCGCTTGTCGCCGCCGCCAAGAAGGCAGGCGTGACGCTGCACGTGGAGACGCAGGGTTCGTCGGGCAGCACACCGCTGTCGGCGGAGACTATCGCGGCTGCCGACGCCGTCATCCTCGCCACCGATGTCGGCGTCAAGGACAAGCAGCGGTTCGCAGGCAAGCCGGTCGTCGCATCCGGCGTCAAACGCGCCATAAACGAACCGGACAAGATGGTGGCCGAGGCGCTCGCCGCCGCAGCCGATCCCGCCGCTGCACGCGTGCAGGGTGACGCCAGCGCGCCGGCAACCACGGCGGCACCCGCAGGCGGTGTCGGCTGGGGCACTCGCCTCCGGCAGATCCTGCTGACCGGCGTGAGCTACATGATCCCGTTCGTCGCCGCAGGCGGCCTGCTCATTGCACTCGGATTCCTGTTCGCCGGCTACGACATCGCGAATTCCCCTGACGGGGACCCGAAGCCGCTGTCCTTCGGGATGAACGCACTCGGCAACCACATCGCCATCACCAACACGCTGACCGACCTACCCGCAGGCGGTCTGACGCAGTATCTGGGGGCGGTGCTGTTCACACTTGGACAGCTGGCATTCATGTTCCTGGTACCAGCACTCGCCGGTTACATTTCGTTCGCCATCGCCGACCGGCCCGGCATCGCGCCCGGGTTCACCGCGGGTGCGGTCGCCGTCTTCGTCGGCGGGGGCTTCATCGGAGGCATCGTCGGCGGTCTGATCGCCGGGTTCACCGCGCTCTGGATCAGCCGTATCGCCGCGCCGCGATGGCTTCGCGGCTTAATGCCCGTGGTGATCATCCCGTTGGTCGCCTCGCTGGTCGTCGGCCTCTTGATGTTCCTGCTGCTCGGGCGTCCGCTGGCTGCGATCACGTCCGGCCTTACCAACTGGCTCGGCGGCATGACCGGCACCTCGGTGATCCTGCTTGGCATCGTGCTCGGCCTGATGATGTGCTTCGACCTCGGCGGCCCGGTGAATAAGGCGGCCTACGCCTTCGCCACCGCGGGGCTCAACGTCGCCGACCCGGCATCGCTTCGGATCATGGCCGCGGTGATGGCCGCAGGCATGGTTCCGCCGTTGGCGATGGCGCTGGCGGCAGCCGTCCGGCCCGGCCTGTTCACCGAGCCGGAACGGGAAAATGGCAGGGCTGCTTGGCTTCTCGGCCTATCGTTCATCTCCGAGGGCGCAATCCCGTTCGCGGCCGCCGACCCTCTGCGCGTGATCCCGTCGATGATGTTCGGCGGCGCGATCACCGGAGCGCTGATCATGGCGTTCGACGTCACGCTGAAGGCACCGCACGGCGGCATCTTCGTGTTCTTCGCCATCGGCCACCTGCTGTGGTTCGTGGTCGCCCTCGCGGTCGGAACGTTGGCCGCCGCACTGGCTGTCATCGCCGCCAAGCAGTTCATCAATCCCAAGGCCGAGGAAGAAGCCAACCTGGCTTTCGCCGCCGCCTAGTCCGCACACCAACCACTGCTAAGGAGACCCCATGCCCACCAAGACCGTCATCGTCGGCTCGGCCATCGGACTGCACGCCCGCCCCGCCGCCATCATCGCCGAAGCCGTCGTCAACGCCGGCGTACCCGTCACGCTCTCGATGGACGGCGGCGAGCCCGTCGACGCCGGCTCGGCCCTGATGATCATGACGCTGGGCGCAGGCAACGGCGCTGAGGTCACCGTCGCCTCCGACGACGAGGAAGCACTCAAGACTGTCGCCGAGCTCGTCCAGCAAGACCTCGACGCCTAACGTTGAGGAGCTTGTCGGCTAACCGCACTGCGCATTCCGTCCCGGCTTTGTAGGGTTACGGGCAAACCGCGGCTGGCCGGTCCACGGTTCACCGTTGCGTCGGGGAGATGTGCACAATGCGACAGCTAGCAGCCGCACTCGCAGCTGTGGGTATAGGACTTGCTGCTACCGGTTGTGTCGCCACGACCAACGGTTCGCCTGCCGTCGCCGGCCACTCGGGTCCGGTGGCAGCGCCGCCTGTCGGGGTGGTCGCGCTGGACGGGTTGCTACTGAGCGCCACTGAGATCAACGCCGTGATGGCCGCTACCGGGATGACCGTCCACATAAGCCGCCAGAACATGTGGGACGACAGTGCCGGCGTCGCCGATACGAACTGCCTTGCGGTGGATGGCCCTGCGGAGGACAAGATCTACACGGGGCGCGGATGGACCGCAATGCGCGCCCAGGTTCTTCAAGAACCCGGTGATGCGTGGACGCACTACGTCCTTGAGTCAGTCGTCGCGTTCCCGTCCGCTGCCGACGCCGCCGCCTTCTTTACCGCGTCGTCGAAGAGCTGGCGAGCCTGCTCCAACCGGCGGTTTACCTACACGCGGCCCGGCCCCGACCCAGTGTGGACCACGGCGCAGGTCTCGAATGCCGCCGGCACGCTAGCCATCTCGCTGGTCATGGACGGCCTCAGACATTGGACCTGCCAACATGCGCTGACTGTGGCCAACCGTGTGGCCGTCGACGTCCGAGCGTGCGGGTGCAACCAGACTCACCCCGCCGCGGTCGCCATCGCCGGCCAGATCGCAGCCAAGCTGGCCAACCGGTAGGGCTCTATCTGCCGACATATGGGCTACTGGCCTGCCGGAATGGGCGATCACGAGGATGGTCGCGCTGATGATCGCCAAGGCGATGAGTTTCTGGCACGTTGACCAGGTATTTTTAAAGCGGCTGCGGTGAACTGGAGACGGTTCTACGTCGTCTATCGGGTGGGAGGTCGCAATGGAGGATTCGGCCCGCGCGCCGTCGCTCGTTGGCAAGAGCGACGAGTACGCGCTGTGGGACGCGGCCTATGTGCTGGGCTCGTTGTCCGACGCCGACCGGCGCGAGTTTGAGGCGCACCTGCGCGGCTGCCCATCGTGCCGTCAATCCGTCGACGAGCTCAGCGGCATGCCTGCGCTTCTTGGGCAACTGACCGTCGATGAGGTCGCCTCTCTCGATGACGTCGGATCGGACGCACTCAGCCCGCGCGTGTTGACATCGCTGCTAACCAAGGTGAGCCGGCGGCGCCGCAATGCGCGCTTGGCGATGTGGGCGGTGGCCGCTGCGGCCGCCGTCGTGATGGTGGTCGGTGTGCTGGCCGGTGTGCAATTCCATACGGGTGCACCGGCTTCGGTGCCGTCGCGGGCCGAAGCGTCCGCGCTGACCATGACACCGGTGGCGCCTACCGAGCTGACCGCCACGGTGACGGTGACCGGCCGGGGCTGGGGAACCCAAATCGAGATGAATTGCACCTACCCGTCGGAAGCGGGCAGCTCCGCTCCCGACGGGGACGAACCCCCCGGCAAGCTGGCGATGGTGGTGGTCAGCCGCGACGGCAATCACGACCGACTGGCCACCTGGATGGCGGTCAAGGGCGTGCGCGCAACTCCCGACGGCAGCACGTCAACGCCGATCGACCAAATCGCCACCGTACAAATCGTTTCCGCTGACACCGGAAACGTGCTCCTGCAGCGCACCCTGTGACTCCGGGCCGCCGAATCAAAGTTCTCAGCACCCCGACCGACGGTACGAACTCGTGTTACGCGCTACCGATCAACGACGGCTGACGCTCAGGCGATACGGGCGACCTTTAGCTGTCCTCGCTCACCGGCGATAACCGCGGGCACAACGCTGGAGTGTCATTGCGGCGCGACCCTCATTTCGCGAAGCTGCAGCCGTAACTCCCGCAGGGCGTCGTGCAGCCTCGACTTCACCGTCCCTTCCGCAATGTGGAGGTCGGCCGCTATCTGTGCGGTTGCGCAGCCCTGGTAGTAGGCGCAACGAACCACGGCGCGATGGTCAGCGGGCAACTGCGCCAACGCGTCGCCGAGCAGCAACCGGTCGACGGCGGCGTTGACTTCCTCGGGCGCGGCGCGATCAGGCCACACCGAATCGGGAGCGCCGATTTCGTTCGAGAAGCCCGCGCTGCCCTGCTCGTCGATAATCATGTTGCGGGCGACGGTGAAAAGCCACGCCCGTGCCGATGGCGCAGGGAAATCGGCGATTTTAGGGTCTCTCCTGGCGCGCAGCACGGTTTCCTGCACGACCTTCGCTGCGCGGGCGCGGTTACCGGTGAGCAGCACGGCGTAACGGCGCAACGCGGCCGCATGCTCGTCGTGGATCCCCCGCAATTCGCCGGAATCCGGACCGTCCATCCCGCGCTCCCGCCGGAAACACCCTACGTAGCTGGCATCGCCCCCGGACCCTCCTACTGACACGAGGTGGCACCGTGACTGGTTCAGCAACTGCCGGAGGACGCCGAGCCTTATTAGCCGTCGCGGTCGCGGTGGGGTTCGTCGGCGGGG
>JAVRPX010000360.1:0-2985 GCA_032161985.1 Mycobacterium sp. | reverse complement strand
ATGCATGTTCGGCCCGATCTCGCTTTCCGACGGCCCAACGCCCGGGATCTCGGAATTCGTTGAGTCACAGAGGAACAAATCCACCCCAGAGTCACCTAACCGCGACATGCCAGGCAAGTCCGTCGGTCGGTCGCCGAGCGGCGACTGGTCGAGCTTGATATCGCCCGTGTGCAGCACGGTGCCAGCGCCGGTGTGTATTGCAATCGCCAGGCAGCCCGGAATCGAGTGGTTGACGTGAAAATACTCACACTCGAACACACCGTGCTTAGAGCTCTGTCCCTCCCCAACTTCGACGAACACCGGCTTAATGCGGTGTTCGCGGCACTTCTCCGTCACCAGCGCGAGTGTGAACTTCGAACCGACGACGGGAATGTCGGGACGCAGCTTGAGCAGGAACGGGATCGCGCCGATGTGGTCCTCGTGTGCATGGGTGAGCACCAGGGCTTCCACATTGTCGAGGCGGTCCTCGACAAGGCGCAGATCGGGCAGGATCAGGTCGACGCCGGGTTCATCATGCGTCGGGAACAACACTCCGCAGTCGACAATCAACAGCCGACCCAGATGCTCGAAAACGGTCATGTTGCGGCCAATTTCGCTGATTCCACCCAATGCGGTGACCCGCAGTCCCCCGGGGGCCAGCGGTCCCGGTGGCTTGAGTTCTTCGTTCACTAGCGCAGCACCGCGGCAGCCCGCATATCGGCGACAAGCGCCTCGAGCTGCGCAGGGGTAGCCGGGATCTGCGGCAGCCGAGGATTACCAACCTCGATGCCCTGCAGCCGCAGGCCCTCCTTGGCCAAGGTGACTCCGCCCAACCGCGCCTGCGCATCGCTCAACGGCCCAAGCGTGACGTTGATCTTGCGCGCCGTCGCGACATCACCAGAAGTAAACGCGGACAGCATGTCTCGTAGCTGACCAGCGGCCAAATGACCCCATACGCTCACAAATCCGACGGCACCCATCGCCAGCCAGGGCAGGTTCAGCGCGTCGTCACCCGAGTAATACGCCAACCCGGTTTCGGCGATGATCTGCCCGCCGCCGTGCAGGTCGCCCTTGGCGTCCTTGATGGCCACGATGTTCGGATGCTCGGCCAGTGTGCGGATGGTGTCCCACTCGATCGGGATCGACGACCGCGGCGGAATGTCGTAGAGAATCACTGGCAGCGCGGTGACGTCTGCCACTGCGCTGAAATGCGCGATCAGACCGGCCTGCGGCGGGCGCGAGTAGTACGGCGTCACGACCAGCAAGCCGTGCGCGCCCTCGGCCGCACACGCCTTCGCGAGGTGCACGCTGTGCGCGGTATCGTACGTGCCCGCACCCGCGACGATCCGCGCGCGGTCGCCGACCGCCTCCAGCACCGAGCGCAGCAGCGCAACCTTTTCGTCGTCGGTGGTCGTCGGCGACTCTCCCGTAGTGCCGGACAGCACCAGGCCGTCGCAACCGGAGTCGACAAGGTGGGTGGCAAGCCGGGCCGCGGCAGCGGTATCCAGCGACCCGTCGGGCTTGAAAGGCGTGGCCATCGCGGTTAGCACGGTGCCCAATCGGGCCGTCACGTCGAATCCGCCTGTGCTCACGGCAACCAAGATTACCCGCTCGACCTCACGCTTCTACGGCAATATCCGGCCTGCTCCGTCACGCCTCCGTAGCCAGCGGGCTGGTCGCCACCTCCGTGCCGTCGGCCAGCGTCGAGATTTCGAAGTCAGAGAAGACCTGAGGAGCTAGGTCGGCCAGTTGTCGCAGGCACTCGATCGCCAACCGACGCATCTCGACGTCGGCGTGCTCGCTGGCCCTCATCGCGATGAAATGCCGCCAGGCGCGATAGTTGCCGGTGACGACGATACGCGTCTCGGTCGCATTGGGCAGCACTGCGCGTGCGGCCTGCCGCGCCTGCTTGCGCCGCAGCACCGCGTTTGGCTGATCGGCGAACTTGGCCTCGAGCCTGGTCAACAGCTCGGTATAGGTAGCTCGGCTGGCATCGGCGGCAGCCTTGAAGATCGCCTGCAGCTCGTCGTCCTCCATACCCGGGGGAACGACTACCTCGGCGTCGTGTTCTGGGACAAACCGCTGCGATAGCTGCGAATACGAGAAGTGCCGGTGCCGGATCAACTCGTGCGTGCAGGACCGCGAGATCCCCGTGATGTAGAACGACACCGACGCGTGCTCGAGCACCGAGAAGTGGCCGACGTCAATGATGTGACGGATGTATGCGGCGTTCGTCGCCGTTCTCGGATTGGGCTTCGACCAGCTCTGGTAGCACGCTCGGCCGGCGAACTCCACCAGCGCAGGACCGCCGTCGGCGTCGGTGCTCCACGGCACGTCCGCCGGTGCCAAGAAGTCGGTCTTGGCGATCAGTTGCACGCGCAGGGGCGCGGTCTCGGCCACGAACTCACAGTATCTGGCGACGATGTAGGCCTGCACACCGCTTCACCTGCTACGTTGGCGACGACGAAGCCTAGCGACCGATATGTCGGGCTAGGGTGACGCCATGCCAGCCTCCACGATCGCTCCCCATTTGCTCGACGTCATGGAGCACGACATCCTGCCAATGACCGAGCGCGGTGTTGCCGCCGGCAACAAGGTTTTCGGCGCCGCGCTCCTGCGGAAGTCCGACATGTCGGTGGTTATCGCGGGAACTAACAGCGAAACCGACAATCCGCTGTTGCACGGCGAGGTCAGCACCCTCAATCAGTTTTACGAGATGCCCGATCGGCCGTCGACCCGCGACTTGTTGTTTCTATCCACCCACGAGCCCTGCCCACTGTGCTTGTCCGCCATCACCTGGGCGGGATTCGACAACTTTTACTACTTCTACACTTATGAGGATTCCCGCGATGCCTTCGGCATTCCCCACGACCTGAAGATCCTCAAAGAGGTGTTCGGCGTGGACGACGGCGGATACCGGCGAAGCAACGCGTTCTGGACCGCCTACTCGATTGCCACTCTGATCGAAGCCGAACCCGAGCCGCTACGCACTCAGTTACGCGACCA
>JAVRPX010000359.1:0-7558 GCA_032161985.1 Mycobacterium sp. | reverse complement strand
CTGTGGGTCGGCGGGCAGGCTGCGTTGGAGTTCGCGAAGGTCGCGGCCCAGGGTGGCGAGCAACGGGTGGGAGACGTTGCGGTGGCTGGTGTCGTCGCGGCGGGGGATCTGCCCAAGGTCGCCGGCGAGGGAGTTCCACAGGTTGTCTCTGGGGTGCGGCAGCCAAAGGTGAAGGTCGTGATGGGTCGCCAGGGCCTGGAGCAGTTCGATTTCGGTCGACGGCAGTCGGGTGTGCCCGAACAGCGACAGCCGCTCGGGCAGATCGATGGGGGACTCCTGCAGTGTGGCAAGGGTTTTCGCGTGTCGAATGTGGGGCGCGTCGGCGTCGATTTTGTCGAGCAGGGCGCGCCACAGGGGCGGCTGCCATTGCAGGTCGGAAGCGATGTCACCGGCGATATCGCTTTCCCAGTCGATGAGGAGCTGCGGCCGCTGGCGGGCGTAGGACGCGAACAGCCCGGTGAGGCGGCGTGCCACCGCATATCGCCGGCCCTGCCGCAGCTCGCGTTCTTCACCGGCCTCGAAGTGGCCGAGGTGGGTGGCCAGCGTCTTGCACCAGTCCTCGTTGCAGCTGGCGTCGATGACCTCGAGCAGTGGCCACACCATCGCGTCGGGGGACCAGGGGTCGTCGTCCGTGGTGCCCGTGATCTCCGCGATGAGGGAGTGCGGATTGCGAAACGAGATGCCGGCGCAGACGCCGTCCTGGCCGTCGCCGCGGCCGAGGATGTGGCTCAGCCGCTGACTGAGCCACCGCTCGACGCCCTTGGCCGGGACGATGACCAGCTCTTCGGCGAACGGATCAGGTAGGGGAGTGGCCAGCAGCGCGCCCAGTCCGTCGGCCAGGAGGTCCGTTCGTTCCGCACGGTGCAGGTGCAAGGCCATCGAGCGTCAGACTACGACTCGGCGTTGACGAGGCCCGTGAGTTCTGCGATCACCCGGCCGAGTTCGTCGACCATCCAGCTGGTGCACTCCCGGCTGCGATACGCCTTGAGCAGCTCGCCGTAGTACCACAAGTGGTCGCCCGGGTTCTTTCTGTTGAAGCGCTGCCACAGCGCCGGCCCGTGCTCGTGGTAGTCCCGCAGCATCGAGCGCGCGTTGTCGAGCTTGTCGGCGACGGAGACCAACAGTGTGTCCTCGCCAACCTCGTCGAGGTGATTGATGTAGTCCTGCTTGCGTTCCCGCCACGGCGGCTTCGGTGTCTTGTCGGTGTCGCTGCATTCCGCGACGATCCGCGCGACCTCGTCGCCGAACTGCGCCTTGATCTCCTCGAACGTCGGGGCGCCGCCCTGATCCTCGACAGTGTCGTGCAAGAGCGCCGCAATGGCCTGCGTCTCGGAGCCGTTGTCGTTGATCACCAAACTCGCCACTGACAGCAGATGCCCGACGTATGGGATATCGCCGCCCTTGCGCACCTGGTTGTGATGCTTTCGTTCGGCATAGACCATCGCCTTCGCAAACTGGTCCGTCAGCCTCGGTGTCGTTGTTTGCTCACTCATCGTCTTTCCTTCCTCTCACTCCACCCTATCGGCGAGCACCGACAGGTCTTTTTGCCCGCCTCTGAGCGACAACGCATGGATCGCACCGCCGCATCGGCGAGTTGTCGCTCAGAGGCGGGCAAAACCATGTCTGCCGATTCGTGGGACTGGAGTGAACTGCGCGCTGCGTAGGCGTTTGCTGTCAGCCGCCATCGGCCCGATACCGCTTCGCCGCGTCACGCAAGGCCAACTCGCGCTGGTGGATTCGATACTCGGTTGATCGCGGCATCGAACCCGGGCCATACATCCCGCGCGCGTGTCGACGCACCCGGCCGTATCGCATCTCCCAGCGCAGTGCGTCGGAGATCGACTTCGACGGTCGGCCTGCGAACTCGAAGCCGAACCGCCTGAGCGCCTGTTCCAACTCCGCGATGCCGGCTCGACCTTGCCTGGCAAGGTGCATGGTGAGCACATACCGGAGCTCGACTCCCCGCAGCTGTCGCGAACTATTCATCGATCGACTGTCGCACCACGGTCGGACATCGAACGGCGCGGCTACGCTCGTTCAGATGAAGGCAGTCACCTGCACCAACGCAACACTTGAGGTGGTCGATCAGCCGACCCCGACACCGGCGAAGGGCCAGCTGCTGATCGACGTCCTGCGCTGCGGCATCTGCGGCTCGGACCTGCACGCCCGCAAACACTGCGACGAGCTCGCCGACGTGATGGCCGAGACCGGCTACCCCGACTTCATGCGCTCGACCCAGTCGGTCGTATTCGGACACGAGTTCTGCGGCGAAGTCCTCGACCACGGACCCGGCACCCGCAAGGCGCTGCGTGCGGGCACTCCCGTCGTCGCCCTACCGCTGGTCCGCCGAGGCAAGGACGTCCACGCGATCGGACTCTCGACCGCAGCCCCCGGCGCCTACGCCGAACAACTGATCGTCGAGCAGTCCCTCGCGCTGCCCATCCCCAACGGCCTGCCCGCCGACAAGGCCGCCCTGACCGAGCCGATGGCCGTCGGTTGGCACGCCGTCCAGCGCGGCGAGGTCAAGAAGGGACAGGTCGCCATCGTCATCGGCTGCGGCCCGATCGGCCTGGCCGTCATCCTGATGCTCAAGGCCCACGGCGTGCGCACCGTGATCGCCAGCGACTACTCACCCGGCCGCCGCGCGCTCGCCACCAGATGCGGCGCCGACGTCGTCGTCGACCCAGCGCGGGACTCTCCCTACGCCAAAGCCAAGGGCCACGGCCACCTCGAAACCGCGCCCGACGCTTTAGGTCTCGCCGTCAGCACCGTCGAAAAGCTGCACAGACTGCGCCTGCCTTGGTGGCACGTCTGGCGCGCCGCCGACGCGGTCGGCGCCGCGACACCCAAGCATCCCGTCGTCTTCGAATGCGTCGGCGTGCCCGGCGTCATCGACGACATCATCACCGGCGCGCCGCTATTCTCCCGCGTCGTCGTGGTGGGAGTCTGCATGGGCGCCGACCGGCTGCGGCCGTCGATGGCGATCAACAAAGAGATCGACCTACGCTTCGTACTCGGTTACACGCCAATGGAATTCCGCGACACGCTGCACATGCTCGCCGACGGCAAGGTCGACGTCACCCCGCTGATCACCGGGACCGTCGGCCTTGACGGCGTCGAGAACGCGTTCGACGCACTCGGCGACCCCGAGGCGCACGCCAAGATCCTCATCGATCCCAAGAGCGACACCACAAGCCCCAGCTGAGGAGCCGACCATAGACATTCTGCGCACCCCCGACTCCCGCTTCGAGAACCTGCACGGGTTCCCGTTCGAGCCGCACTACGCCGACGTCGCGGCCAGCGACACCGATAGCCTCCGCATGCATTACGTCGACGAGGGGCCATCCGACGGCTCGCCGATTGTGCTCCTACACGGCGAGCCGACGTGGAGTTACCTGTACCGCACCATGATTCCGCCGCTCGTCGACGGCGGCCATCGCGTGCTCGCACCCGACCTGATCGGCTTCGGCCGCTCCGACAAACCCAGCGCCACGTCGGATTACACCTATCTGCGCCACGTCGAGTGGGTGACGTCGTGGTTCGAGAGCCTCGACCTTCAGGACGTCACGCTGTTCGGTCAGGACTGGGGGTCGTTGATCGGGCTGCGCATCGTCGCCGAGCAGAGCCACCGCATCGGCCGCGTCGTCATCGCCAACGGATTCCTGCCTATCGGTCAGCAGCCCGCAAACATCGCGTTTCGCACCTGGCGGGCCGCCGCCCGCTACTCCCCGGTGTTTCCGTGCGGCCGCATCGTGTCCGTCGGCACCGTCACGAACGTCTCGAAGGACATCAGGGCCGGATACGATGCGCCCTTCCCCGACAAGAGCTTTCAAGCCGGTGCTCGGTCCTTCCCGCAGCTGGTGCCGACATCCGCCGACGACCCCGCCATCCCGGCGAACCGCGCCGCGTGGGAGGCGCTCGGTCGGTGGGAGAAGCCGTTCCTGTGCGTCTTCGGGGCCAAAGACCCCATCCTCGGGCGGGCCGACCGCCCGCTCATCGACCACGTTCCCGGTGCGGCCGGTCAACCGCATGACCGCATCAACGGCGGCCACTTCGTGCAGGAGGACTGCGGTCCCGAACTGGCCGGACGAATGCTGTCGTGGGACTGACTCAGCCCTGCTCGACCACGTTGCTTCCGGCGTTGTTGATGTCCGGTGAGCCGGAGTGGTAGGTGACCACGTTGTTGACGCCGGACGCGCTGATCTGGTCGGCGGTGTCCAGGGTCACCTTGTTCTGCATGCCCGACACCGTGACGGTCGTGCAGTGGCCGGTGATCGTGACGGTGTTGGCGACGCCGCTGATGGTCACGCGATTGTCGTTGCATTCGAGCGTCTTGTTGTCGCCCATGCCTGAGACGCTGAGCTGCCCGCCCGGCGGGGCCGCGGTCGGCTGAACAGGCATGCCCGGCGTGCTGGGCATCGAAGGCACGGACGGGAAGCTTGGGATACTGACGCCGGGGATATCGGGAAAGCTGCTCGTCGCCCTGTTCACGATGACGAACCCGACACCCGCGGCGATCGCCATGAACACCACGGCGCCGATTCCGAGCACGATCCACGGAATGCCCGCCGACGACTTCCGCGGCGGCTGGCCCCACGGGGCGCCGTAGCCAGGCGGTGTGTATTGGGCGCCGTAGTCCTGCCCTCCGACGGGCGGTGGCATCGGCGGTACCGGCGGAGGTTGGTAGGCGCCGCCGCCGGTGTAGGCGCCGCCACCGGTGTACGGCGTCGTGCCCAGTTCGGTCGGCTGTGCACGACCGTACTGGGGTTGCTCGAGCGCCCTGATGCGCGCCTCGGGGTCGTCGTCCTGTGGATTCACGCGCAGATGCTCCCATACCCAGTTGTGCCGTGCTCAACAAGCAACGATTCGCACCGTTGCTTGCCAAAGTATGACCAATGCCTGACACGGGCGTGAGGATCATCGAAAAGTGGTAACCAAGAAGTGTGGTGGCACCAGGCTTCGTCGCCATCGGCAGCGGTCCGGCAGGGTTGAGCGCGGCGGAGACGTTCCGCAGCAAGCACCCCCACATCCCCGTGCGGATCCTGAGCACCGACCCCGCCCTGCCCTATGCCAAGCCCCCGCTGAGCAAGGCCTTCCTCTGCGGTCGTGAGGCCAAGCTCGACCTGCACAGCGCCGGCTGGTTCCCCCGTCACGACGTCGAACTGCTGCGCGGCATCACCGTCGACCACATCGACCTGGCTCACCAGGAAGTCGTCACCGAGGGCGGCCGTCGCTACCCCTACTGGCATCTCGTGCTGGCCTGCGGCAGCAACGCCGTCCCGCTGAGCGTCCCCGGCGCCGAGGCCGCGCTCACCCTGCGCTCGTTCGCCGACGCCGTCATCCTGCGGATGGCCGCCCGCAGCGCCGACTCCGCGGTCGTGATCGGTGGCGGGCTGATCGGCTGCGAGGCCGCCGCCTGCCTCGCCGGCCGCGGTGTGCCGACCACAATGGTCGCCGCCGAGTCCGTGCCCCTGCAACGCCGGTTCGGCGACCAGGTCGGCGAGCGCGTTGCAAAGATCCTGTCCGACAACGGGGTTCGCTTCCTCGGGTCGACGACCGTCACCGCCATCGATGACACGCGTGTCCACCTGGACACCGGCGCCACTCTGGACGGCGACGTCGTCGTCGCCGCCACCGGTGTGCGACCCGACCCGCACCTCGCCGAGGCCGGCGGCCTCGACACCCAAGACGGTCGCATCGTCGTCGACGAGCACATGCACACCTCGGCGCGCAACGTCTACGCGGCAGGCGATGTCGCGCTCGCCTACAACATCACTGCAGGCCGGCGCATCCGCGCCGAGCACTGGCGCGACGCCGCCCAGCAGGGCCTCATCGCCGGGCTGTCTGCGGCCGGCCACCCCGCGGCTTGGGACAAGGTGCCCGGATTCTCTTGCACCGTAGGCGAATCCAAGCTGAAGTACTGCGGCTGGGGCACCGGCTACGAGCACAGCAGGCTCGTCGAGCACCGCAACGGCTTCACCGTCTGGTACGAGTCAAGTGGCGAGGTGGTCGGGGCGCTCAGCCTCAACGCCGACGAGGACTATCGGCTCGCCGACCAGCTGGTCCGGTCGCACACGCCGATGGCGATCTAGCGAACTGTGATCTGCGGCCCAATCATGCGATTCCGCGGGGGAGCGTGCGCTCCGGGTCGCAGATGCTCAGCACCCGGGAAACCGCAGGCCCGTCCACCAGCATCCAACTGACCGATGCTCGAGAGCTACGAACGGCGATGGTCTGTAGTGCTGAAAAGCCTGCGGTAGCAAAGAAAGTGACGCCGCTCAGGTCGAGAAGCAGGCTGCGGCAGTTCGCCCCGCGGCGGAGCACGTAGTCCAGCAACTCGGCGGTATTGGACGCGTCGATTTCGCCAGAAGCGCTGATGCGCACGACGGTGGAATTCAGCCATTCGGCGGAAAGGTGCAGCCCAGCGCGGCGAGTCGCCGTGGTGAGAGCGGGTGGAATCATTGTGGTCATTGCTGGTCGACTCCAAACGTGACAGCCAAATTAAGAGAGGCGGCTGGGAACTCAACGTGTGATGACCCTACCCGGCTTGTGCGCATCACTACAGCTCGATGGACTTTTCTCATGGAATCGCCAGTATGGCGTTGTTTCACAACCAGTCTCGTCGGCGAAACATCCAGTACAGCGCGATCACCGTCAGCACGATGATTGACGTGCTCGCCACGAAACCGCCCACGGTGTCGATTCCCGGATACTTGACGTTCTGCCCGTAGAACCCGGTGATTGCGGTCGGCACCGCGATGATCGCCGCCCACCCGGTCAGCTTCTTCATCACCGTGTTCAGCCGCGCGTCCTGCAGCGACAGGTTCGTCTCGAACACCGTCGTGACCATGTCCCGCAACGATTCCGTCCACTCCGAGACCCGCAGCACATGGTCATAAAGATCCGAATACAACGGATCGAGCTCCGGCGCGGTCTTGGCGTCCAGCCTGCGGTGCTGAATGGAGCTGACGACCTCACGCATCGGCAACACCACACGTCGCAGTTCGACGAGGTCCTTGCGCAGACGGAACGTCTTGCGTTGCAGGGCATTTCGCGGACTGTTCTCGAACAGATCGTCCTCGACCGCCTCGATGCCGTCATCGAGTGCCTGCACCGCCTCGAAGTGCCCGTCGACCACCACGTCGAGCAGGCCGTGCACCAACGATCCGACGCCGTACTCCTGGCCGCCCAGCTCGTCGAACCGCTGCGACACCGCGTCGATGTCGAAGTGCGGCGATAGCCTCACCGTGATCAGACCCCGCGGCAACACGAACCCGGAGATGCGGTGGATGTCGAGCATCGACTGCGTTTCGTCGGCCGGCTCCTTGGTGGTGACGCCGTACACGGTGAAGAAGGTGTGGCTCCGGTAGACGACGGCCTTGGTGCGCTCGGCATCCGCGATCGCGTCCTCCACCGCCCACGTGTTCAGGCTCAGTTCCTGCGCCAGGTCCTTCAGGATCGCGTGGTCGGGGTCGTAGATGTCACACCACACCAGCGCGTCGTCCTCGGCCAGGTAGTCCGAGATCGACGGGAAGTCGAAATCGTCCTGGGGCTTGCC
>JAVRPX010000358.1:0-3401 GCA_032161985.1 Mycobacterium sp. | reverse complement strand
GGCAGGGCGCCGACACCATGAAACGAATGTTCCTCGAGTTGGGCGGCAAGTCGGTCGCGATAGTGCTCGACGACGCGAACCCGGCCGCGATCATCGGTGCCGCTATCGGCGTATGCGTGCACGCCGGACAGGCCTGCGCCGCGACCCCCAGGATGCTGGTGCACCGGTCGCTGTACGACGAGGCCGTCGCGAGCGTCACCGCCACCTACCAGAGCGTGCCCGTTGGCGATCCCGCGCAACCGGAAACGCTTGTCGGACCGGTAATCAGCGCCGCACAGAAGGACCGGGTGCTCGACGCCATCGAGCAGGCACGCCGCGACGGCGCGTCGATAACCGTGGGCGGCGGCCCGGTCGAGAACCTACCTGAGCACCTGTCGAGCGGTCACTTCGTGCAGCCGACCGTGGTCGTCGGTGTCGACAACAGCGCCGCGATTGCTCAGCAAGAAGTGTTCGGTCCCGTGCTCATCGTGATGCCGTTCGACGACGACGACGAAGCGGTGCGCATCGCCAACGACAGCGCCTACGGGCTCGCGGGTGCGGTCATCTCGAGGTCGATGGAGCGAGGCATGAACATCGCGCGCCGCATCCGCACAGGATCGTTCGGTGTGAATGGCGGAATGTTCTACGGCGCCGACGCGCCATTCGGCGGCTACAAGAACAGCGGTGTCGGCAGGCAGTGCGGCATCGAAGGCTTCCAGCAGTACCTGGAGACCAAGACCATCGGCTGCCGTATGCCGCGTCGAACGTGAAGCTCACCCCGCGGCGTCGAACGTCACCGGAATGGCCGTCGGTGAACGGAAGGGGTGACCCGAGATGCGCGGATTGTCATCGGTCACCAGCTGGATGTTCGGCAACCGCGTGAGTAGGCATTCCACCGCGACTCGGGTCTCCATCCGCGCCAGGTGAAGACCCATGCAGGTGTGCTCGCCGGCCGCGAAGGAGATGTGCGGTAGCCGTTTCCGCGAGATGTCGAACTCCTCCGCATGTTCCCAACGCTTTTCGTCCCGGTTGGCCGAGCCGATGCAGACATCGATCACCGCGCCCTCGGGGAGGGTCACCCCTTCGAGTTCGGTCTCCTCGGCGGCGTAGCGCTGCACCGTGGTCAGCGGTGTCTCGTACCGCAGGCCCTCTTCGATGGCCGCAGGTATCAGCTCGTAATCGGCTTGCACCGCTTGGAACTGCTCGGGATGAGTCAGCAACAGGTAGAGCAGATTCCCCGATGACCGGTACGTGGTTTCCAGCCCGGCAGGCAGCAACAGCCGAAGGAACGAGTAGATGGCCTCGTCGGAGAGTTTCTCGCCGCCTATCTCCGCGGCAACCAAATCGCCGATGACGTCCTCGGTCGGTTTGGACCTGCGCTTGTCGATCTGGTCGAGGAAATAGTCTTTCAGCGCAGCGGACGCCTCGAACGCCCGTTTGTACTTGACTGTGTAGCTGATCAGCTCGACGGCACGCTTACGGAACCACGGCAGATCTTCCTCGGGTAGGCCCAACAACTTCGAAATCACGCGGGTGGGGAACTCCAGAGTGAAGTCGCGGACCAGGTCGGCTTCGCCCTCTTCGATGAACTCGTCGATCAATGCGTTGACAACTGGCCGGACGATCTCCGGTTCCCATCGCAGCAGTGAGCGCGACTTGAACGCCGCGGAGACGAGATTGCGGTGTTCCCAGTGCTTTTTGCCCTCCATCGCAAGAATCGTCGGTCCGATGAAGAGGCCGATCGTGGAGTCATAGATGTGCGAATTGAACACCTTGCCATCGCGGAACACGCGGTTGACCGCATCGAAGGACACGGCGGCGTAGAGCTGCTCGGGCATCATCGAGTCAGGCGTCTTGGACCAGTCCATGACGCTGCCCTTGAACACTCCGGATTTCCGCCGCTTCTGTGCGAAGAACGGATAGGGGTCGCGAAGCAGGTCGAGCGTCTCGTCGGCCGTGACATCCTGCACTGGGCTTTCCACCGCTGATCTCCAGCATCGTCGAACGGACAGGCATCCTGCTATAGGTACTGTAAATCTTACAGTATAGCGATACGACCAGGTTAGTGGCCTAGAGTTGGATCGGCTCTACGCATGGCGCGCAGCCGCGCCGTCGGCTCAAGCGCCGCCGCTGATCGCCTGTTCGCGGGCCCAGCGGTAGTCGGCCTTGCCCGCCGGGCTGCGTTCGATCACCGGCCGGAACACGATCGCCTTCGGCAGCTTGTAGCGGGCGATCGAGCCGGCGGCGTGGTCGATCAGCTCCTGGGCATCGGCGCTGGCGCCGTCCACGAGAGCGACGATCGCCACGACTTCCTGCCCCCACCGCTCGCTGGGTCGGCCGGAGACCACGACGTCGGCCACCGCGGGGTGTGACAGAAGCGCGGTCTCGACCTCCTCAACGAAGATCTTCTCGCCGCCGGAGTTGATGGTCTGAGATTCCCGGCCGAGTAGTTCGATCGAACCGTCTGCGAGATGTCGTGCACGGTCGCCCGGCACCGAGTACCGCACTCCGTCGATGACCGGAAATGTCTTGGCCGTCTTGGCCTCATCGCCCTTATAGCCAAGGGGGACATAGCCCTGTTGCGCGAGCCAGCCCATGCCCTCGTGACCGGGTTCCAGCATCGAGTCGAGCTCTTCGGCCGCGACGCGGGTGTCCGGGCCTGCGTTGAAGTGACCGGTCGACACCGCGCCTGAGGCGGACATGTGGCTCATCTGGACACCGGTTTCCGACGAGCCGACGCCGTCCATGACGATCAGGCCGGGTTTGACGTCGATGAGGCGCTGCTTGGCGGTGGGGGTGAGCAGGGCCCCGCCGTTGGCCACCGCCGCCAACGACGACAGATCGGCCGAACTGCGTTCGATGGCGTCGGCGATGGGCCGCGCCATCGCATCGCCGACCACCTGCACCGCCAGCACCTTCTCCCGCTCGATCGTCTCGACGACCTCGTCGGCATCGAAACGGCTTGGTGTCGCAGAGAACACCACCGACTGGCCTGTGGTGAGCGCCGTCATCACGCTCCACTGTGCGGCGCCATGCATCAGCGGCGGGAGGGTCAAAATCCTCGTGCCCGGGTTCTCCGTGACGCGCTTCGCGATCTCGTCATAGGACTGGGTGAGCTCGCCGGTGGCCATGTTCCGGCCGCCGAACGCGGACATAAAGATGTCGTGCTGGCGCCACAGCACCCCCTTGGGCATCCCCGTGGTGCCGCCGGTGTAGAGCACATAAAGGTCATCTGGTGACGGCTCGACCGGCGGCGGCTGGACAGCCCCCGAGGCGACGATCGATTCGTAGTCCACGGCACCGTGCACAAGATCGTTGCCCGACTCGTCAGCGATCTGGATCAGCACGCGCAGCTTGGGAAGTTGTCGAAGCACGTCGTTGACCCGCGGCGCGAACGTCGCGTGATAGATCAGCGCGGTCGC
>JAVRPX010000357.1:0-5169 GCA_032161985.1 Mycobacterium sp. | reverse complement strand
TCCTTGGGCGACATCGACACCGCTTGCATCTCGCCGACTTTTTCGAGACTCGGCACGGTCAACGAGAGGACCACGATGAGCCCTATCCAGCCGAGGATGATTGGGACCGCCAGCCGGCGGATCCACCTGGCGATGCCGCTTCTCTGCGGCCGCTCGGCGGGGATGACGGGGTCGATCGTCGGGGCGCTCACAAGGTCCTCACGGGCGTTGTATTTGGCTCAGTCATACCAGAACCGGGCGTAGCGCTCGTGTGGTCCGTCTCTCGCTCAGAGGTGGCGGCGACGACCATTGCTTATCCGGGGTTGGTTTTCGAGCGGGTTTCCGCATTTGACGCCGCGAGATTGGTAATCGCGAGTTAGCTCGCCAGTGTGGTGGACACCTGTGCGGCCGGGGGTTTAAGGCCTGGTCAACACCGCTTGCGAGCAGGCCGGGTCCGGCTTCACCGACGACGAGCGCAACGAATTCCTCAGCGGCTACGGCGAAATCGAAGCGTGCTGACAACGATGTCGCCGCCCGAGACGGGCTGCTTCACTCCGTCCGGGCGAGGAAGTCCTCGATCGCGGTCGCCAGGAGTTCGGGTTGTTCTTCGGGGATGAAGGTGCGGCTTTGCCGAATCAGCGCGAAATCGCCCTGCGGGAGTAGTCGTGCGAGGCGCTGGCCGTGCTCGCGGGGAAAGATCTTGTCGCCGTCGGCCCACAGCACCAATGCAGGCTTGTCGAAGGTGGTCAACCGCTCGGCCGCCTCGAACGTGTATTTCGTGTCGACCGCCCGCAGCATTCGCCGGAAGTCGCGCCTGACGCCCGGGTTCATGCGGATGGGACCGGTGAAGGAACGCATGATGTCCGCAGGCATCGGCCGTGAGGTGACGTATCCATATGCGGTCGGAAGGCGTTGGATCGCTTTGAATTTCGCAGTGTAGGCCACGATCCAGGTCAGGATCCGTGAGCGCGCCGCCACCTCCAGGTACTTCTGCGGCGTCGGCGGGAACTTCTCGAACGCGTCGCAGGAGGTGAGCACCAGGCGACCGATCCGATCGGGATGCCGCCCGACGAGCGCCTGGGCAACCGCGCCGCCGGTGTCGTTGGCGACGATCGTGACGTCCGTGAGGTCGAGGACATCGAGAAAGTCCGCGACGATGCGTGCCATCGCCGGCAAGGACAGATCAGTCTCTGGTCGCAGCGGGACGGAGTGCGAGCCCCACGGCAGATCGGGAGTGATGCATCGATGGTCTGGCAGCTCCGGTACCACTCCCCGCCAGAGATCGCCGTTCACGGCGACGCCATGAACGAACACGATCGGCGATCCGGTGCCCCGTTCGCGGTAGCTGATCGTGCCCGCAGGCACGGCGACGAGCCGCTCTTCGCCCAGCTGTGGACTGATCGACATGGCCGGGACCTTACTTGCATCGTGCAAGTTACGATTAGCCGCGGCTGGCAGGACCTGGCGTTATTCGCCCATTTACCAGCTATGACAGCGGAGTGCCGCGGCCTTTCAAGAGTATTTGACCGAGCAGGCACACACTCGCCGGCGACAGGCCTCGGCCTTCGGGCCGGGCGTTTTGCCGTTAGCGGGCTGGCTATCGCGCGACGTGCATGTAGTTGTGGTCCGAGTCGGGTCAGGCCTGCACGCAGCCAGCCGGAGATGGTCCCTTCACTCGGTCCTCGAAAGTGCTTGCGGTCGCCATCTGTACAGAGGATGCCGCATCGCGGGGGGGATGCCCGGTGACACGCCGCAACATCTGTCACACGGGTAACGGCCGGTTCAAACTGCTCGCCGCTGATTACGCCGCCAATTGTGCGCGGCAGGCTAGCGGAGTAGGCCACGGCACGCACGGCTGCAATCCAAAATAATCGAGACGGATGTCGTGGACAAGAGTTTCTTGGTGGGCCCGAACAGATCGCGAGTGGATTACCACGGAGGATTAGCCACTCGGGCTTTCGAAACGAGTAGTGCAATACTCACGTGCTGTCGTCAGGCCAGTGTCAACATTGTTATTGCTGCGTTGGCACTCAAGCTGTGTGCCGGAATGGCAGGCTTGTCGGAAATGAGGACAGCCGATGAAGGAACGGCACTGGAACATTCTCGTCACTGGCATTCGGCATGGCCAGTGCATCCTCGTCCTGGGCCCGGAGATCCCGGCTGGTACCGTCGGCGCCCCCGTTGGAGTCGCCGCGAGTAGCTCCGTCGAGGAGCTGACCGGCGCGCTCGCAAAAGAACTCGAGGAGGACGACAAGCGCGTCACCGGAACGACGTTAGCTGCGGTCGCGCAGCAGTACGAGGACGCCTTCGGCCCTATTGCCCTGCAGGCGCTCGCGGAGAAGTCCTACAAATCGCCGCATTTCGTGCCCTCGCAGATCCATGCCGTCCTCGCGAAGTTGCCTTTCAGCTTGATCCTTTCCACTTGCCAGGACGATTTGCTGGTGCGCGCTCTCCAGGCCGCCGGCAAGGATCCGATCGTCCAGCGCTACGACTTCAACGGCGACGCGCGTGCCAATCCCGAGTTCCCGCTACCGAACTCGCCGCAGGCACCGCTGGTCTACCATCTGTTCGGCAACGCACATGAGTCCGGTTCGCTTGTTCTGAGCGAGAATGACCTGCTTGACTTCTTGATCGCTATCGCGTCCGACCGGCCGCCGCTGCCCAGCAGCCTGGTCAGCGCGCTAAAGCGTGGACGCCAGAGCTTTCTGTTCGTCGGTTTCGGCATCACGCAGTGGTATCTACGCGTCCTGTTGAAGGTGCTGGTGCGATCGCTGGAGCTTCATCGCATTGGTAGCAACACCATCGCCACCGAGCCACTCCTCGCGTTGTCGGAGGCCGATCGCGAGCAAACGATCCTGTTCTATCAACGCGGCACGCCCATCGAGCTCGAAGATGCGGACACCGGCGCGTTCTTGAACGAGTTGGCAGAGCGGCTGGATGCCGAAGGCGGCGGCGTCGAGCGGTCCGCGCCGATTGGCCCACGGCCGCACGTGTTCATCAGCTACGCCCGCGAGGATGGTCATCTTGCCAACATAACGTTTGACGCCTTGCAAAAGGCTGACTTCGACCCCTGGCTGGACACCGCTGAGCTGAGGGGCGGCGAGTTGTGGGACGAGCGCGTCCACGATGAGATCAACGCCGCCGACTTCACCCTGGTGCTCTACAGCCCGGCGTTGTGCCGCAAGACGGACAGCTACGTCAACAAGGAGATTCACCTGGCACGCGAACGGGGTCAGAGGGTCCGCGGCCCGTTTCTTATTCCGCTCCGTACCGCCGAGATTTCCGCGGAGGACCGCATCTCTGAGTTGAGCCAATTCAATGAAATGCCATTGCGGCCCGCTCACTTCGACGAAGACGTAAAGAACTTGATCTCCTACATCCGCCGCGCGTTCCAGCGCCGACAACGGTGATAGTCATGACCGACCACCGGAACCGCTATCCCGGCGCCCAGCCGTTTTCCGATGACGACTTCTCACGCAAGGTCTTCTTCGGTCGAGACGGGGCCGCACGCATACTCGCCAACAAGATCCTGGCGAATCGCGTTGTCACCGTGTACGCCCGGTCGGGTCTAGGCAAGACCTCGCTGCTGAAGGCCGGGGTAGCACCGCTGCTGCGGGAGGACGGCTATCTGCCCCTCTTCGTCAGGGTGAACGACCTTCGCGCCGGGCCCTTCCGCGGACTTCTCGAAACCGTTCCTGGCGAAGCGGCGAGGCAGCAGATCGAGTATGTGCCGGGGCGATCAGAGTCGTTGTGGAGTTTCTTCAAAACCGCGGAGTTCTGGCGCGACGACCTCTTGCTCACACCGGTACTGATCCTCGATCAATTCGAGGAGCTGTTCACGCTACAGAGCGAGGAGGCACGCGCGCATTTCTTGAGCGAGTTGAGCTACCTCATCCGCGGGGTTCGCCCACCACCTGACGAGGAGACGCCGCCTGGCGAAACACTGAGCGAGCATCCTCCGGCGTTGCGGATCGTGCTGTCTTTGCGCGAGGATTGTCTGGGCCTGCTCGAGGACGCGGCGGAACACATTCCGCAGATCCTGGATGCGCGTTTCCGGCTTGCGCCGCTCGATCTGCCTGCCGCCAAAGAGGCGATTGTCGGGCCCGCCGCGGTGACCGACCCCGGGCTCGAGACTAGGCCGTTCGAGCTGGACAGCGCCGCCCTCGATGCGATCCTCGACCATCTCTCTCAGGCCCGCACGCGCACGGTCAGCGAGACGCGGCGACACGTCGAACCGTTTCAGCTGCAGCTGATCTGCCGGCGCATGGAACAGTTTGCGGATGCCCGCCTGAAGGAGTCGCATGCCGACGTGACCATCGTGATGGCCGACCTCGGCGGCGAAGCCGGACTCAATCGAACCCTGCGCGACTTTTACGACGACGAGGCGATTGAGAGCTTGCCGGACCGGCGCAGCCGCCGCGCGTCGCGTCGCCTGTGCGAGGAGTATCTGATCAGTCCCGAAGGGCGGCGTCTCAGCCTGGAGGAAAACGAGCTTTACCGGCAGCTCGGCCTGTCCAGAGAGATCCTGGGCGGTTTGGTGGCCAGCCGTCTGTTGCGTTCCGAAACCCGGTCGGAGAGTACTTATTACGAGCTGAGTCACGATTCGCTGGTCGAGCCGATTCTGGAGTCCAGGAGCGCCAAAGCGCAAATTATGGGCATGCTCGGGATCGGCTGGGGCGCGTTGGCCTTCCTATTCGCCCTACTGATTCTTGTGTTGTCGCCGGCAATGATGATTTCCCTGGCCCACGACTCGAACGGTAGCGTCGTAGGGGCGGTGATAGCAGGGGGAATTACTGTCCTGGTCGCACTCGTAATCGTGGTGTCATCGGCATTCCTGCTGCGTGGTAGTGCGCGATCGATGCTTCGCTATCGGCTCGCCCGTGACCCCACCATGGCCGGTCCCGAAATGCACCTCCAGCGGGGCTTCATTGTCGGACTGCCAGCCCTCGGCTTCGGCGTGATCATTGCGTTGTTGGGCCTGTGGATAGTGTCCGCAACGACCGTGATCGTGTTCGGGCCGGCCGTTGAATGGGCTCGCCAAGTCGCAAGGGAGATCTCTTCGGTCGGCTATTTCGATCATCGGGTCGAGTACGGAATCGGACTCGACACGCTGGTGTATCTGGCTGGAGGCGTCGCGGTGCTAACAGTCGGTGCGAGGCTGTGCCGCCGCGGCGTGTATCGGCTGGCTGG
>JAVRPX010000356.1:0-2669 GCA_032161985.1 Mycobacterium sp. | reverse complement strand
CGGCCAATGCGGTGATCCGGTCCTCGCGGCGTGCCACGCAAATCACGTGAAAGCCAAGTCCAGCAAGAGTTCTCGCGGTCGCCTCGCCGATGCCGGAGCTGGCGCCCGTGACCACCGCGACCCGACGAGGGGTTTGTACTGCCGTCATTCCACCAAGTTTAGTTGCCGTGCTACTTTCTCTATGTGTCCGTTAGTCAGGCTTCCCGCATCGCCGTCCGGCGTGCGTGTTGTTGTTGCGCAACTCGCCGCGCCTGACTGAACCGCAGACGTTCTCGTCCTGCCGAGTCGCAGGTGTGGCCCGCACCCACAGACCGACTCTGAAAAAGGACACCCAGTGCGCGCAACGACCACCACCCCAGCAGTTCTGAACACCACCCCCGCCCGTCAGGCCCCTGCTTCGCACGTCAAACGCGCGCTGCTGGCCCGACATCACATCGTGGCCCCTTCACTGCGGGTCGCCGAAGCTGCCGCCGCGTCCGTCTTCGGGGCCGCCAGGATGCGCGGGCCGATCGCCCGCGACGTCATCGCTCAGGTCACCGGCCTCAGCATCGCGACGGTCAACCGCCAGGTCACCGCACTGCTGGACGCCGGTGTGCTGCGCGAGCGGGCCGACCTGGCTGTGTCCGGCGCGATCGGACGGCCACGGGTGCCGGTCGAGGTGAACCACGAACCCTTCCTGACCCTCGGCATCCACATCGGCGCCCGCACGACGAGCATCGTGGCCACCGACCTGTTCGGCCGCACGCTCGACGTGGTCGAGACGCCGACGCCGCGGGGCACGCAGAACGCCGCCCTGGCGTCGTTGGCCGGAAGCGCACGGCGCTACCTGAGCCGTTGGCACCGCCGCCGCCCGCTGTGGGTCGGCGTCGCGGCGGGTGGCGTCGTCGACAGCGTCACCGGTCAGCTCGATCACGCCCGGCTGGGTTGGTCGGGTGCCCCGGTCGGGGCCGTGCTCGCCGAAACACTAGGTCTGCCAGTCTCTTTGGCGTCGCACGTGGACGCGATGGCAGGCGCCGAGTTGTTGCTCGGCGTGCGCCGGTTCAGCACCCAGTCCGCGTCGGACGCGTCGGGCCGGACGACTCCGGCGACGAGCCTGTACGTCTACGCCCGCGAAACCGTCGGCTACGCACTGTCGATCGGTGGCCAGGTGCACTCGCCGACCAGCGGCCCCGGCACCATCGCCGCGCTGCCCGCGCAGTCGGACGTGCTGGGCGGCACGGGACTGCTGGAGTCGACGGTCAGTGACGAGGCGGTCCTGACGGCGGCCCGCAAGCTGCGAATCGTGCCTGCCGAGGGACCTGCCTCGACGGTCGCGGCGGTTCTGCGCGCAGCGCGTCAGGGCAACGAGCAGGCCGCCGAGCTGCTTGCCGAGCGGGCCAGGGTGCTCGGCGAGGCCGTGGCGCTGCTGCGCGACATGCTCAACCCCGACGATCTGGTCGTCGGCGGCCAGGCGTTCACCGAGTACCCCGAGGCCATGGGCATTGTCGAGTCCGCGTACGCGCAGCGGTCGGTGCTGCCGACGCGCGACATCCGCGTCACCTCGTTCGGCAACCGTGTCCAGGAGGCGGGGGCCGGTGTGGTGTCGCTCGGGGGCATCTACGCCGATCCGATCGGCGCGATGCGACGGGCGCTCGCGCGCAGGCCGGAAGCGACGGCTTGAGGCCACGCCGGCACACAGTGCCCGGACTCGAACTCGATGACGGCGGCCGCTGAACACGGTGTAGACATGTCTGTGTGCGCCTAGCGACGGATCTGTCGAATGCCGCCGCCGGCGAGGCTCCGCGGCGAGTGGCCGTGCTGTCAGTGCACACCTCCCCGTTGGCGCAGCCCGGCACGGGCGATGCGGGCGGCATGAACGTATACGTGTTGCAGACCGCCCTCGCGATGGCCCGTCGCGGTGTTGAGGTGGAGATCTTCACCAGGGCCACCTCGTCGGCCGACGAGCCGACGGTGCGGGTGGCGCCCGGCGTACTGGTCCGCAACGTCGTCGCGGGCCCGTTCGAGGGGCTGGACAAATACGACCTGCCCACGCAGCTGTGCGCGTTCACCGCGGGCGTGCTGCGGGCCGAAGCGACCCACGAGCCGGGCTACTACGACATCGTTCACTCGCACTACTGGCTGTCGGGTCAGGTGGGCTGGCTGGCGCGCGACCGGTGGGCGGTGCCGCTGGTGCACACCGCGCACACCCTCGCCGCGGTCAAGAACGCTGCGCTCGCCGACGGCGACGCACCCGAACCGCCGCTGCGCGCGGTCGGCGAACAGCAGGTGGTCGACGAGGCCGATCGGCTGATCGTCAACACCGAACACGAAGCGCAGCAACTGATTTCGCTTCACCACGCCGATCCGGCACGCATCGACGTCGTTCATCCCGGCGTCGATCTGCAAACTTTCACGCCAGGCGATCGGCGAGCGGCGCGCGAGGCGCTCGGGCTGGCTCCCGACGAACTCATACTCGCCTTCGTCGGCCGCATCCAGCCGCTGAAGGCGCCCGACATATTGCTGCGCGCCGCCGCCCGGCTGACAGACACCATCACGAACCTGCGGGTGCTAATCGCGGGCGGGCCGTCGGGAACGGGCCTCGCGGCGCCCGACACTCTCGTTCGGCTGGCCGGGGAATTGGGTATCGCCGACCGGGTGACGTTCCTGCCGCCGCAGTCTCGAGAACAACT
>JAVRPX010000355.1:0-6379 GCA_032161985.1 Mycobacterium sp. | reverse complement strand
GCGTAGGATCCCGGCGACGCGCTCATGGCAGTTATTTTGGCATTGTGCGGCGGCCGCTGGAGTTCCTGGCCCGGTTCGGGCGCGGCTTCGGCGGGCGCATCGAACGCGCCTCGCGCGCAGTCACTCTGCCAGATTGAACGCCTTGCGGACCTTGGTCGGCGTGATGCTTGGCGTCGACGACTCGGTTCAGTCCTCTGCGTGGCGGTTGTAATCCCACCGCTCCAGGCGCACCTGCAGGTCGTACAGGCCCAGTGCGGCAAGCGGTGTGCCGACGGACATGCAGATCATCAGTAACGCGTTCATGGCTCTCTCGAGTCGTTCTTGGTCTTTCTGACGGAATGAAGCGTATGTGCCGAGCGCATGGAGCCACACGAGTAATTGGTTACCTGCTTTTCGGGGCCGTGGCTCAACTCGTCACGTGCCGCCTTGCGCATCGCGCGATACCGCTGGCGCTCGCTGGCGGCCCACGGCTCGGCCCAGCCATCGAGCAATTCCCCGGCGCGAAGCAACGGAAGCAAGTCGGCAACGAATTGAGGGTCGACGACGCGTGCGGGCTCACCATCGTCGAGCAGATGCCCGATCTGGTCTACCGCGTCGTGCCAGTCCACCGACACGCTCGGCGCCAGCTCGATGTATTGAGGATCGACCTTCAGCAGCGGCTCGGCACCCACTGGCCGCAGCCGCCACATCGTGGAGCGCAGGCTTGCGACGGCGCGCCGCGTCTGGGCATGCGGAAACAACATCGCGCAGACCCACAGCCGGTGCACCGGCCTGCGCTTCAGCGCGACCAATGCAATCAGTCGCCGGCATGCCGGCGGCAGCTCGACGGGCTGATCACCTCGGTGAACGGCGAATTGACCGAGCAGGCTAAGCGAGAACTCTTCCGACACACTTCGATCGTCAAGCCGGGGCGCTCCGGGGTCATGCGTAGTCCACTACCTGTTTTCTTTCCGCCCCCGGCTGCCAGCCAAGGAACCGCTCGCCCCGATCACCAACCTCTTCGGGGCCGCCATGGGGTGAAATGTAACGGGCTGACGATCTGAAGGGACGTTCGAGTGACCGAGGTCAATCCGCAACAGCATCAGGTGGCGCCTGTCCATCGCATCCAGGCGATGTCGGGTCGCGATCCGTACGAGGAGCATCGGGTGGCGACGCCGCTGGAACTGCTTTTCGACCTGACGTTCGTCATCGGGTTCGGCATCTCCGCGAACGAATTCGCGCACATGCTCGCCGAGAACCACGTCGGCGCCGGGCTGCTCGGCTTCTCGTTCGCGACATTCGCTATCTGCTGGGCGTGGATCAACTTCAGCTGGTTCGCGTCCGCCTACGACACCGACGACTGGATCTACCGCCTCCTGACGATGCTGCAGATGGTCGGCGTCATCATCATGGCGCTGGGCTTCCCACCGATGTTCGTGTCGATCGAGCACGGCCACAACGTGGACAACAGGGTAATGGTCGCTGGCTACGTAGTGATGCGAATTGCGTTGGTGGCACAGTGGTTACGCGCGGCCAAGCAGGACCCTGAGCACAGATCTGCGTGCCTCACCTACGCCGTCGCCGTCACCGTCGCGCAAATCGGCTGGATCGCCACCATCTTTCTGCACACCACGGTCCCTGTCACATTCGTGATAGTGGCGCTGCTGATCGGCGTGGAGTTCCTCGGACCGGTTATCGCGGAGACCCGCAAGGGCGGCACGCCGTGGCACGCCCATCACATCACCGAACGCTACGGGCTGCTGACGATCATCGCGCTCGGCGAGGGCGTGGTCGGCACGGTCGCGTCGTTGTCCGCAGTAGTCAGCGCGCAGGGCTGGACGTTCGACGCCGTGTTCGTGGTGGTGGCGGGGGTCGGGCTCACCTTCGGAATGTGGTGGACGTATTTCGTCGTCCCGCAGGCGGAGTTGCTGCACGCACGCCGGGAACGCTCGTTCCTGTTTGGCTATCTGCCCGTCGTGACGTTGGGCTCAATCGTGGCGACGGGCGCGGGTCTGCACGCCGCCGCGTACTACATCGAGCACCACTCAAAGCTGAGTTCGGTCGAGACGGTGTTGTCAGTGGCCGTGCCCGTCGCGATATACATCGCGTCCATCTACATGTTGTACGGCCTGCTGTTGCGGACCGTGGACACCTTCCACCTGCTGCTCCTCGCGCTGACCGCGGTGGTGCTTGGCGCCGCGGTCTGGCTCGCCGCGGCCGGGATCTCGATGGCCAACTGCCTGTTGGTCGTCACCCTGGCCCCGATGGTGACGGTCGTCGGGTACGAACTGCTCGGGCATCGGCATGCCGCGGAGGCCATCGCGAGGATCGTGGCGGAGCGGGGTGAGGGCACGCTTTCCTAGTGCGTTTAGCGGCATCGGGTTCGGGTACGCCAGAGGTAGTCGTTCGGGGCTGGGCACCGGGTGAGCACCGGGTCAAGAAGCGGCACGCGTGCACGACGTTGCCCGCTTCGGCGGCCATCAACTGCCTTTCGATGGAGATGCGTGACCATGCCGAAGACAACGAAGAGCGGCCAGGCCAAGAAGAGCGAGTTGCCGAGCACCCTGCGTAAATCGCCGCCCAAGGCACAGCGGACGTTCGCCAAGGCGCACGACTCGGCGGTAAAGCAATACGGCGAAGGTGAACGTGCGCACCGGGTCGCCTACGACGCACTCAAGCACAGCTTCGAAAAGATCGGTGATCATTGGGAGCCCAAATCCCAAAAGGGGCCGTCCGATTCCCGGGCGCGCAGCGGCGGACCCAACCCGAAGGGCAGGTCCGCTGAAGGCGTCGACGCCAACGCTTCGAAGAAGCATCTCGTGGAAGTCGCCCGGCGGCTGGATATTTCGGGGCGCTCGACCATGAGCAAGGGCGAACTGGTTTCGGCGATCAAGAAGGCCAATCGGCGGGAATCGGCGCGCGGCCGGCAGGGCTAGCGCGCCGGCGGATGGGCGTCGAAGCCCTCCAGCAGCATCCGTTCGTTATCCAGCTTCATCAGACTTCGCGCCTTGCGGCGGGTGATCAGGATGCCGACCACGGCCAGAACCCAGACCGGGTATTGCACCGTCCAGGCGAGCCGGAACGACTCGAACGAGAAATCGCCTGTGGCATCCAGAATCACGCCCATCGCCTGCATGACCAACAGCGACGCGACGAAGCCGCCCATGTTGACCATGCCCTGGGCGGTGCCAAGCGTCGCGCTGGGATTGAACGTGCGGGCGAAGTCGAAGCCGACCATCGAGCCCGGACCACCGACCGAGATGACGACGACCAGCACGACCAGCAGCCACAGCGGTGCATGACCGGGTAGCGCCAAAACCACCGTCCAGGCCACGGCGTTGCTGCTGATGATCGCCAGCACCATCCGTGACCGCCGGTGCGGATGCCGGCCCGTCAGGATGCCGACGACGATGCCCGACGAGATGGCTGCGACAACCGAGATCGTCAGCAGCCCACCCGCCACGCCCGGCGAAAGGCCCTGGGCCACCGTCAGATACGGAACGCCCCACATCAACGCGAACACCGTTACGGAGAATTGGGTACCCATGTGGGTGAAGAAGCCCAGCCGCGTCCCCGTACGCAGCCACACTTTCTTGACGCTGGCCAGCGTCTCCCGGATCGACGTGGCCTCGGTCGGCACGGTACGACCGTTCGGTGTGTTTTTGACCAGCGCGAGGGTCAGCACCATCGACATCACCCCGATCGCCGCGACCGATACGTAGGCGACGGTCCAGCCCGCGTCTGTGAGCAGGCCGAAAAACGGAATGGCGGAGAGCACCTGGCCCAGCTGCCCGCAGATGCCGGTCAGCTGTGTCACCAGGGGAACCTGCCGAGATGAGAACCAATGAGGCACCAGTCGGAGTACGGAGATGAACGTCAACGCGTCCCCGAGGCCGAGCACCGCGCGCGCCGCGATCGCCGCGGGCAGGGACTCGGTGAACGCGAGCACCAGCTGGCCCGAGGCCATCAGCGCGGCGCCGACGACGATCAGCGCCTTGGAGCCGAATCGGTCGAGCAGCAGACCCGCAGGCACCTGTGCGCCGGCATACACGATGACCTGAAGGACCACGAACGTGGATAGCACCCCAGGGCTTGCGCCGAAGCGGTCGGCGGCATCCAGACCTGAGACGCCAAGGGTGGTGCGGTTGAGAACGGCGACGATGTATGCGAGTAGTCCGGTGGCCCAGACGATCCAGGGACGCACACCGAACCTTTCACTACGAAATAACTTTGTCCTGACGTCTTACAAAACGCACTGCGACTCCATCATCGCGCATCACGTCGCGCCGTTGCCAATTCCGCGACGGTGAAATCACTCACCGGAGGCGCGCCGCATCCGACGGGCTCGAGTTGGCTGAGATTGCACCCTCGTGTCGACGCAATGGACAACTGTACATCATATTCCCAGATAGTCGTGTGTACCGCGGATAGCTAGCAAACATCAGCCGCAACGGTCACGACTTCGCTCGCAAACGACATCCTGGGGCTAAAGTGGTCGCATGAATTGTCGCGGTGCAAAGCCGACGCGCCCCCCGAACCGGGTCGGGGGGCGTCGCGTTGGCTGAGTACCGGTTGGATGACTTGGCGCGTATCTCGGGTGTAAGTGCCCGCAATATCCGCGCCTATCGGGAACGCGGCCTGCTCGACCCGCCGCGGCGGGTCGGTCGGTCGGCGTACTACGACGATTTCCACCTCTCCCAGCTGAGGACCATCAAGCAACTGCTCCGCAGGGGGTTCAACTCCGCCCACATCGCGGAGTTCTTCGCGAGCATGCGCCAGGGCGCCGATCTGGCCGATATTTTGGGCATTCAGCAAGCCATCCTGGGCCCGCGGACCGACGAGGGTGACGAGGGGCGGGCGGTGTCGAGCGACAAGCCCGCCGCCGGCATCGACCCGGATTGCGAGGAGGCGCGCACGCTGATCGATTACGGCCTGGCCGAGCTCGTCGACGGCGAGGTGGTGCTGGTCGACAGGGCGATGGGTGCCGTCGTCGCGCGCACAGGGGATCCGGTGCCGTACCTGCGTGCGATTTTGCGGATGTTTGACGCGACGCGGGAGTCGATCGACAACTTGGCTGGCGATTTCGTCCAGGCATTCGAGGAGCTGTACACGGCGCGGTTCGGGGCGAAGCATGTGCCAAAGCCCGGAGAGATGGCCGAACTGAGTCGAATCGTGCTTGATTACCGCGACTTGGGTAACAAGCTGGTTGCCTACCGTCTTGACGAGGCCATGCGGGAGCAGATGCTGACGGCGGTGTCGGAGTTCACCGCCGGAATTCTGCTGAGTGGGGACTGGGACCCGAAGGCGCAACGCGTCGCCGAGCCACGCAACCGGTCATAACGGCTACACTCGCGTCGCGGCCGGATCGCCACCGAAGCGCTGCGCGAGCCATACCGGGATGATCGCGACGAGCGTGAGTGCGGCGGCAACCACGTTGATCACCGGAGCCTGGTTGGGGCGGAACAGGTTTCCGAAGATCCAGATCGGCAGTGTCTGCACCGTCGGGCCCGCGGTGAATGTCGTGACGACGATCTCGTCGAAGGACAGGGCGAACGCCAAGATGGCGCCCGCCACCAGCGCGCCGCGCATCATCGGAAAGGTCACGTACCTGAACGTCTGCCATGGTGACGCGCCGAGGTCGGCCGACACGTCATCGAGGCTGGTGCCCAGTCGGCGCAACCGGGCCTGGGTGTTGTTGAACACGACGACGATGCAGAACGTCGCGTGACCGACGATTACGGTTGCCAGCCCGAGTGTGACACCAAGCACGGAGGTGAACGTCGCGTTCAAGGCGATTCCGGTGACGATGCCGGGCAGCGTAATCGGCAGCACCACAAGGAGGCTCACCGTGTGCTTGCCGAAAAAGTCATACCGCTGCACGGCGAACGCCGCCATCGTGCCCAGCACCAGCGCGATCGCGGTCGCGCCAAGACCCACCACCGCCGAATTGGCCAGCGACCGCCACATGCCCGTGCTGTTGACGGCGTCCACCCACCATTGCAGGGTGAAGCCCGTCGGCGGGAACGCAAACGTGCGCGACGCGTTGAAGGCGTTGATCACCACCAAGAGCAGTGGGGCGTAGAGGAATACCAGGACCAGCACCGCCCATGTCCGTACCGCTCGCCGGGCTCCGGTCGAGAGCATCAGACGTTCTCCAGCGCACCGGTGCGGCGCATCGCCAGCAGGTAGGCGATGATCGCGACCAGGGGAATAATCGACAGTGCCGCTGCCAGCGGCTGATTGTTGGCGGTGACGAGTTGGCCGTAGATGATGTTGCCGAGCATCTGGGTCTTACCGCCGACGATCGTCACCGCAATGTAGTCGCCAAGCGACAGCGAGAAGGTGAAGATCGAACCGGCCGCGATGCCCGGGAACACCAGCGGCGAAACGACCTTGCGCA
>JAVRPX010000354.1:0-5282 GCA_032161985.1 Mycobacterium sp. | reverse complement strand
GTGGCCGCCGCGCAATTCGCGCTCGGGCTGGTGGTGGCGGTCGCCATCCTTTGAGCCGCTGTATCTAGAGCCAGGTGTCGTCGGTGGTGGCGGTGAGGAACGCCTCCAGATCGTCACGCCAATGCGCGGGTGTGGTCTTGTCGGGCTCGATCCCGGTGTAGTCGCCGCGGTAGAACAGCAGTGGCCGCGGCTTCTTGTGCGGCACATCGGAGAGCGAGTGCACGGCGCCGAACACGACGAAGTGATCACCGCCGTCGTACACGGAATGGACCGTGCAGTCGATGTGCGCCAGCGTCCCTTCGATGATCGGCGAGCCGAGTTTGGAAGGGCTCCAGTCGAGTCCGGCGAATTTGTCGGGCTCCTTGGAGCCAAACCGCGCCGAGACGTCTTTCTGTTTCTCGTGAAGCACGTTGACGCAGAAGTGTCCGCTGGCCTCGATGGCCTGCCACGACCGCGACACCTTGGTCGGGCAGAACAGCACAAGCGGCGGATCCAGAGAGAGCGCCGCGAACGACTGGCATGCGAAGCCAACGGGCGCGCCGTCGTGCACGGTGGTGATGACGGTGATGCCGGTGCAGAACTGCCCGAGCGCATTTCGGAATGTGCGGGGGTCGAGCGGTTCCTTGGTCACTAGCCCTTGAAGCCGATGCTGAAGTCGTGGCCCCACAGGCTGACCGCGGTGCTCTCCCTGGCCACCCAGCCCTCGTCGGTGACCTCCAGTCCCTCACAACCGAATTCGATGTCGAAGCCGCCTGGAGTCTTCATGTAGAACGACAGCATCTTGTCGTTGACGTGGCGGCCAAGCGTCGCCGACATCGGCACCTTGCGGCGCAGCGCGCGATCGAGGCACAACCCGACGTCGTCGCTGTTGCCCACCTCCATCATGAGATGGACGATGCCGCTTGGCGTCTCACCCGGCATGAAGGCCAGGCTGTGATGACGCGGGTTGACGCCGAAGAAGCGCAGCCACGCCGGAGGGCCATCCGCGGGCCGACCGACGAGTTGCGGGGGCAGCCGCATCGAGTCGCGGAGCTTGAACCCCAGCACGTCGCGATAGAAGTGCAGCGACTCCACGTCGTCCTTCGTAGTCAACACCACGTGGCCGAGACCCTGCTCCTCGGTGACGAATTTGTGGCCGTACGGGCTGACGACGCGGCGGTGCTCAAGCGCGGCACCGTGGAACACCTCGAGAGTGTTGCCAGACGGGTCGTCAAACCGGATCATCTCGTCGACCCGGCGTTCGGCCAACTCGGCCGCTGAAGCTTCTTTGTAAGGCGTCCCCTCGACGTCGAGCCGGTTGCGGATGTCCTGGAGCTCCGCGGCATTGGCTGTCTCCCAGCCGGATTGAATCAGGCGGTCGTGCTCACCGGGGACGATCACCAGGCGGGCAGGGAACTCGTCCATCCGCAGGTAAAGCGCACCGTCGGTGAGCCCCCTACCTTCGACCATGCCCAGCACCTTCAGGCCGTACTCACGCCAGGCCGCGACGTCGGTGGCCTCGATGCGCAGATAGCCGAGGGACTTCATGGTCATGACCCACCTCGAAGGAAGTCAATGGTCAGCTTGTTGAACTCGTCGAACTTCTCCAGCTGTGCCCAATGACCGCACTGCCCGAACACGTGCAACTGAACCTTCGGAATCTGCTTGAGGGCCACCAGCGCTCCGTCGAGCGGATTCACGCGGTCCTCCCGGCCCCAGATCAGAAGCACACGCTGACGCAACTTGTACACCTCGCGCCACATCATGCCGAGTTCGAAGTCGGCGCCCGAGAACGACTTTCCCATCGCCCGGGTGGCCGCCAGCGATTCCGGAGTGCTGGCGATCGCGAAGCGTTCGTCGATCAGCTCGGGGGTGATCAGCTTCTGGTCGTACACCATGATCCGCAGGAACGCTTCGAGATTCTCGCGGGTGGGCGCATAAGAGAACTTGCCCAGCAGCTTGACGCCCTCGGTGGGGTCCGGCGCGAACAGGTTCACCGACAGTCCACCAGGGCCCATCAGCACCAGCCGGCCTGCGCGCCTGCCGTTGTCCAATGCGAAACGCACCGCGGTGCCGCCACCGAGCGAATTGCCCACCAGGTCAGCGCTTTCGATACCGAGGTGGTCGAACAGGTTCAACAGCGCGGTGGCGCTGTATAGGTTGTATTGCTCATGCTCGGTGTGCTTGTCCGAGTATCCGTAGCCGGGCTGGTCGACGGCCAGCACGTGAAAGTGCTGCGCCAGGACCGAGATGTTGCGCCCGAAGTTCGACCAGCTCGACGCGCCCGGTCCGCCGCCATGCAGCAGGACGATCGTCTTGTCGTTGCCGACTCCGGCCTCGTGGTAGTGCAGCCGCATGGCTGGGCCCTTGCCGCGCAACTCGGCAAACCGCGAGGTCGACTCGAACGTGATCTCTTGCTGTTGAGCGGTTTCGGCGGCGAAGGACGTCATCAGACCATTGTGTCCTGGGGCGGCAGACCGAACTCGTTGTTACCGAAGATCAGGTACGCACGCTCTGGATCATTGGCGGCGTGCACCCGTCCGGCGTGCGCGTCACGCCAGAACCGTTGCACCGGAGCGTCGTTGTTGAGCGCGGTGGCCCCAGAGGCCTCAAAGAGTCGATCGATGGACGCGATTGCGCGGCCGGTGGCGCGTACCTGATCGCGGCGAGCACGAGCGCGCAGCTCGAACGGAATCTCCTTGTCCGCCTCCAGCAGCGCGTACTCGTCACCGACATTGCCGATCAGCTGCCGCCACGCCGCGTCGATGTCGCTGGCCGCCTCGGCGATGCGCACCTTCGCGAAGGGATCGTCCTTGGCTTTCTCCCCCGCGAACGCGGCACGCACGCGTTTGCCCTGGTGCTCGACGTGGGCGTCGTAGGCGCCGTAGGCCATGCCGACGATCGGCGCCGAGATGGTGGTCGGATGCACAGTGCCCCAAGGCATCTTGTACACCGGTGCGGTGTTTGTCTGCAGGCCGCCCGCGGTGCGGTCGTTCATCGACTTGTACGACAGGAAGCGGTGGCGCGGCACGAACACGTCCTTGACCACCACCGTGTTGCTGCCGGTTCCACGCAGGCCGACAACGTGCCAGACGTCGTCGATTCGGTACTCGCTGCGCGGGATCAGGAAGCTGCCGAAGTCGACCGGCCTGCCGTCCTTGATGACCGGGCCGCCGAGGAACGCCCATGTGGCGTGGTCGCAGCCCGACGACCAGTTCCACGACCCACTGACGAGGTAGCCGCCGTCGACGACGGTGCCCGCACCCATCGGCGCGTACGACGAAGAGATGCGCACGGTGGGATCGTCGCCCCACACCTCTTCCTGCGCCTGCTGGTCGAACAACGCGAGGTGCCAGTTGTGTACGCCGATGATCGAGCTGACCCAGCCGGTGGATCCGCAGGCCGTCGCGATGCGGCGCACCGCTTCGTAGAACACTGTCGGATCGCACTGCAACCCGCCCCACTGTCCGGGCTGGAGCAGCTTGAAGAAGCCGACCTCGTCGAGTTCGGCCACCGTCTCGTCGGGCAGCTTTCGAAGATCCTCCGTCGCCTGGGCTCGCTTGGCGATCAGCGGCAACAGGTCGTCGATGCCGGCTCGGACCGACTTCACGTCACCCTGTTCAATGGACGTCACTGGTTTGCCTCCCGGAAGTACGGACTGAGAGAAGATTAGAACACGTTACGATTTGTGTCGAGCAGCGCATTCCTGCGGCGGCTGGACCTGCGTACATGCATTTCTGTAACCTGTTCTAGTTATCGCGACAAGGAAGGGCGCAGCAGTGACCGACGAGCCACTCGGTAGCCACGTGCTCGAGCTGCAGGTGGCCGACGTCATCGAGGAGACCGCCGACGCGCGCTCGCTGGTGTTCTGTGTTCCTGATGGACCCGACGCGCCCGATATCCTCGCCGAAAGGCTCAGGTATGCGCCAGGGCAGTTCCTGACATTGCGGGTGCCCAGCGACCGCACCGGCTCGGTCGCCCGCTGCTACTCGCTGTGCAGCTCGCCGTTCACCGGCGACCCGATGACCGTGACCGTCAAGCGCACTGAAGGTGGCTACGCGTCGAACTGGCTGTGCGAACACGCCCATGCCGGCATGAAGATCCACGTGCTGGCGCCGTCGGGCACCTTCGTGCCCAAGACTCTCGACACCGACTTCCTGCTGCTGGCCGCTGGCAGCGGCATCACCCCGATGATGGCGATCTGCAAATCGGCGCTCGCCGAGGGCAGCGGCAAGGTCGTGCTGATCTACGCCAACCGCGACGAGAACTCGGTGATCTTCGGCGGCGCGCTGCGCGAACTCTCGGCCAAGTACCCGGATCGGCTCACCGTCGTGCACTGGCTGGAGACGGTGCAGGGGCTGCCGAGCGCGGCGGCGCTGACCGGGCTGGCCACACCGTATGTGGGCCACGACGCCTACATCTGCGGACCTGGACCGTTCATGGCGACCGCCGAGGAGGCACTGAAGAACTCGGGCACGCCGAACGAACGCCTCCACATCGAGGTGTTCAAGTCGCTGGAGTCCGACCCGTTCGCCGCGATCGTGATCGAGGAGGACGACAGCGACGAGGGGCCTGCCACCGCGATCGTCACGCTCGACGGCGAACGCCACGAGGTGCGCTGGCCTCGCAACGCCAAGCTGCTCGACGTTTTGCTCGACAAGGGCCTCGACGCGCCGTTCTCGTGCCGCGAGGGCCACTGCGGCGCGTGCGCGGTGCTGAAGAAGAGCGGCGACGTCGAGATGGAGATCAACGACGTGCTCGAGCAGCAGGACCTCGACGAGGGATTGATCCTGGGCTGCCAGGCCCGGCCGCGATCGGATTCGGTCGAAGTCACCTACGACGAATGACCCGCGGGCTACGATTCGCCGCACCAAGGCAGGGAGGGACTGTGAAGCGGTTCGCCAGCATTCTTGCGGTGGTCTCGGCGACGTGGTTGACACTCGCACTCGTCGCGCCCACCGCGGAGTCGTCGGCGGCGATCGACACCGCCGATGCGTCAATTCCGGTCGACGCGGTCACCACGCTGGAGATGCACGCGACCGCCAATTGCATTAAGGCCGAAGGGAATTGCCTCTTCAACACGGCCGCCAATCTGCGCGTCCCAGAGGGGCCGATTGGATTCCCCGACATGTGGGCGCGTCAGACCACGACATTGCGAACCATGCATCGCGATGTATATCTGGAGGCGGATTTCGACGCCCCGAACACCCGACTGTTCAAATCGCTTACCGATGTCGAATTCACCACGATCTACTTCGGTGGGGGCCCCGTCGAGAAATACCAATTCCACGGCAATGCCTGGC
>JAVRPX010000353.1:0-6639 GCA_032161985.1 Mycobacterium sp. | reverse complement strand
GGGCGGATCGTCGACCGCGGATCGGCGGCGTCCCTGCGCGACCGCTATGAGGCGCGTGACATCTCCGAGGTTTATGCCCGGGTCATCGCGGCGAAGGCCACCCCATGACCGGCGTCCAGGCCCCGGCGGTCAGACCGTACGGCGAACCGTTTCGCGTCGAGCGCCCCCCATTCCTCTGGCTCGCCGAGCGAGAGGTGTTGCGATTCCTGAACATCTGGCAGTACTCGATCGCCGGTCCTGTGCTGTCCACCATTCTGTTCGTCGTCGTCTTCGGCTCGGTGCTTGGGCGTCATGTCGACAGCACCGGCGGCGTTCCCTACGGCCAGTTCATCGTCGGTGGACTGTTCGCCCAAGCGATCGTGAATGTCGGATTCTTCAACGGGACAACGAGTCTGTTCGAAGCCCGCCGCGACAAGTACATCAACGATGTCCTCGCCAGTCCGCTGCGATGGTGGGAGATCAACGCGGCCCTCGTCACCGGTGGGATCGCCCGCGGAGTTATCGTCGGTGCCGGTGTCCTCGCGATCAGTGTCCCGTTGACCCACGTTGGTGTGGCCAGGCCCTTAGTGTTCGTATTCGGCACCCTCGGCGTGCTCGTGGTAGCGGCGCAAACCGGAGTGATCGCAGGCAGTCTGGCCAAATCCTTGGACCACGTATACGCGATGGAGTCGATCGTCCTACTGCCGCTCGGATTCCTTGGTGGCATCTTCTACTCCGTCCGGCAGCTGCCACCCGTGTGGGACATCGTGAGCCAGTTCAACCCGGTCTTCTGGCTGGTTCAGGTCGAACGGATCGGCCTGGTGGGAAGCGGTGACGTGAGCGCCGTATCGGCACTGGCCGTGGTGTGGGCACTGGCACTGGCCCTTTCGGTCTGGTCCGCAATCATCTTCGGCACAAACCGCCTCAAAGCGTGATGACAGGAGTCATATGACGAAAAACGTTGTTGTAGAAACTCTTACGACCGATGTACTGGTCATCGGCGGTGGCCCGGCAGGAACCTGGGCCGCGATCAAGGCTGCAGAGGCGGGCGTCGACGTCGTGCTGGCCGACAAGGGCTACACGGGCGCCAGCGGTGCCACCGCATCGGTCGGAACCGGTGTCTGGTACGTCGACGACGCGCCAGAACTTCGCGAGGCGGCGATGGCCAGCCGCGAAGTCCTCGGCGGCCACCTGGCCGATCGCGACTGGATGACTCGGGTGCTCGACGAAACGCATGCCCGAATGGACGAACTCGCCGACATCCAGCGCTACCCGTTTCCGGTCGATGCCGCGGGCCGCTCCATTCGCGACGACCTGCAGGGTCCGGAGTACATGCGTCGACAGCGGACGCGCGTGCAGCGCCTTGGTGTCCGGATCCTCGACCACACTCCGGCCCTTGAGCTCTTGGTCGACCGCGACGGCGTGGTGTCCGGGGCGGTGGTATTGGAGCGTGCATCGGGACGGACGCTGCGGATTGAGGCGGCAGCGGTCGTGCTTGCCGCCGGTGGGTGTGCGTTTCAGTCCAAGACGCTCGGATGTGACGTCAACACCGGTGACGGCGCACTCATGGCGGTCGAGGCCGGAGCGGCCCTTTCCGGCATGGAGTTCTCAAGCGCGTATGCGATCGCGGTCAAGGGCACCTCGCTGACCAAGACCGCCTACTACTCGTGGGCGACCTTCTACCGCGGCGACAAGACTGTGCTCGAGGGTGCGGCCAACTACGGTGGCCGGTCCGTGATCGCGAAGACGCTGCTGTCGGAGCCGGTCTTCGCCCGGCTCGACCGGGCCACCGAAGCCGAGCAGCGCGGGATGCGCAAGGGTCAGCCCAACTTCTTTCTGGTCTTCGACCGGCTAGGCGTCAATCCGTTCACCGACTTCTTCGAGATCACGCTGCTGGCAGAGGGAACCGTCCGTGGTACCGGTGGAGTGCGCATCGCAGGCCACGACTGCTCCACCGACGTTCCGGGTCTGTATGCCGCAGGGGACACGGCTACGCGCGAATTGATCTGTGGCGGTTTCACCGGCGGGGGAAGCCACAACGCGGCGTGGGCGGCATCGTCGGGCAGCTGGGCGGGACAGGGCGCCGCGGGTTTCGCGATCCGGCGGGGCAGCCCCACGCCTGGACTGCTCGCGGTAGGCGAAGCAGGCATCCGTCCATCCAAGAAGGTGGACCTCGGTTACCGCGAAGTGGTTGCCGAGGTTCAGCGTCAGGTGTTGCCGTACGACTTGAATTATCTGCGGCACGGCGACCGGCTGCGGCCGGCGCTGAAGTCGTTGCACAACACCTGGTCTCAAGTCCGGGCTGGACTCGGCGCCGACGGAGAAGATCGCTTCAGGGCGCGCGAGGCGGCCGCGATGCTCGCCCACGCCCGGTGGATGTACCACGCCGCCCTGAACCGTACGGAGACCCGCGGCATGCACAAACGTTTGGATTTCCCGACGCAGGATCCAGCACAGAGACACAGGTTGCTCACCGGCGGTCTCGATGAGATCTGGTCACGCCCCGAGACGTCCCAATTGGTCGCCGCGTGATTGAAGTCGTCGATGGTGATAGATGCATCGCATGCGACCGCTGCATCGTGGTGTGCCCTACGCGGGTGTTCGACCGGGGCGCGGACGGCATCCCTGTGATCGCGCGACACGACAGCTGCCAGACCTGCTTCCAATGCGAGGCGTACTGCCCGACCGATGCGCTGTTCGTCTCGCCGCTGGCCACGCCTGCGCCCGCGGATTCCCGATTCCGTGACGTCGAAGAGCTGTCCGCGTCAGGTCTCCTCGGTGGATATCGCCGAGAGCTCGGATGGGGTAGGGGTCGCGCTCTCGGCGCTCGAACCGCCGTTGGGCCAACGTTTCCCGGCTGATCAGGCGGCGCGGTCGTGGAAGTAGTGGCCTTGCTCCAGATCGTCGAGGAGTCCAGGTTGTGTCGGCCTCCACCCCAGCAGCTCTCGGGTGAGCGTGCTCGACGCCGGGACGTCCATGGAGAAGAAGCCGCCAAGCCAGCCGAAGTGGTCGAAAGCCTTTTCCAACGCTATCCCGGTCACGGGCAACGTGAGATGGCGACCAATGGCGCCTGCAATGTCACGGACCGGGACGCCCTCGTCACCGACCGCGTGTAGCCGTGCGCCCGCGGGTGCCAACTCAAGCGCCAACCGAAACAGGCGGGCGGCATCGAATCGGTGCACAGCGGGCCAGCGATTGGAGCCGTCTCCGGGATACGCCGCGACGCCCTTCTCGCGCGCGATGTCGATCAGGCGTGGAACGAAGCCGTGATCACCCTCGCCGTGCACCGACGGCGGCAGCCGCAGAACCGCGACCCGCACGCCGCGCGAGGTGAACGCGAGCGCCGCGTGTTCCGAAGGCCGCGGTGAGTTGGGGTCGGCGGCGTCGTCCTCCGTCATCGTGCGGCCCAGTGCGAACCCGGCCAGACCGGACGTGACGACGAACGGCCGATCGGATCCCGCGAGCACCTCACCGAGAATCTCTATGGCGCGCCGGTCGGTCTCAGCGGCGCCGGTGTAGTCGGTGAAATCGTGATTGAACGCCAGGTGGATCACCCCGTCGGCATCCGCTGCACCAGCGCGCAAGCTATCCAGGTTCTCGAGGTCGCCCCGATGGGCCCGCGCCCCTGCCGACTCGACGGCCTGGGCCGCTGAATCGGATCGCGCCAGGCCGACGACCTGGTGACCTGCGTCGATGAGCTCTGAAACAACCGCTGATCCAATGAATCCGGACGCACCGGTGACAAACACTCGCATAGATCTCCATTGATGTCAGTTGCTGTCATTCCCCTAAAATCGCGGCATGAGCCGGTGGCAGCCCAACGCGCGCGGCCGCCTGGAGCAGGCGGCGCTGGAGCTCTACACGGAGCGTGGGTTCGACCAGACCACGGTCGCCGAGATCGCCGAGCGGGCGGGCCTGACCGAGAGAACGTTTTTCCGATACTTCGCGGACAAGCGGGAGGTGCTGTTCTGGGGCCAGGGTGCACTCATGGAATTGGTCACCAAAAACATTGCGGACGCCCCTGATTCCGCATCGCCGATCGACGCTGTCGGCGCTGCGCTAAAGGCCACAGGGGAGTTGTTCGAGGGGCGCCGCGAGCATGCCCGACGACGCCAAGCAGCCATCGACGCCAACGCGGGCCTGCAGGAACGCGAGCTGATCAAACTGGCGTCGCTGGCGGTCGCGATGGCCGAAGAATTGGGCCGTCGAGGCGTCAGCGAACCGGCCGCCAAACTGACCGCCGAAACAGGGGTTGCGGTCTTCAAGGTCGCTTTCGACCGATGGATCGGCGCCGACCAGGACACCGAGCTGGCACACGTCGTCGCCGAGTCGCTCGACGAGTTGAGAGCCCTCACCGCGAGCACCTAACGCGTCGCTCACATCCACATATCGGTCGGTTGCGCCAGCCCAGCGACAGGCACTCAACCCGCGCTAGTTTGCCAGCGCCGCCTCATCGTATTCCGTTGGCAACACAGGCAGTTCGCAGACTCGCTGACCTCTCGCAGAGCGCCGATGCACAGTATTGTTCTCGGCGATGCAGGGACCAACGTGCGCCAGACGCGCCGAGGCGGACGACCTGCCGAGTTCGCTGGGCGGCTTCGGCCGGCTCGGCCGCGTCGTGGTGCGATGGCCGTTTTTGGTCATCGCATTGTGGATCGCGCTTGCCGTCGCGTTGTTCGTACTGCTCCCTCCGCTGGCCAAGATCGCGGGGGAGAAGCAGCCCGAGTTCCTGCCATCCGACGCGCCTGTCCTGGTCGCCAACAACGCGATGATCAAGGCCTTCGACGAATCGGACTCGCAGAACAGCCTGTTAGTGGTGCTGACCAACGACAAGGGGTTGGGTCCTGACCAGGAGGCGGTCTACCGCAAGCTCGTCGACAACCTTCGTGCCGACCATCATTCGGTCGTCATGCTGCAGGACTTCATCAGCACCCCGGCATTGCGCGACGTGGTCACCAGCAAGGACCACAAGGCGTGGTATCTACCGGTCGGGCTCGCGGGCGAACTGGCCACGCCCCCTGCGGCTGAGTCCTACAAGAAGGCCGTCGAGATCGTCAAGGCGTCGACGACGGGCACATCATTGACCGCACATCTGACCGGCCCCGCGGCCACGGTCGGAGACATGACGGCGGTCGGCGAGAGCGATGTTCACGTGATCGAAATCGCGACCGCGCTCATGGTGTTGACGATCCTGCTTCTCGTCTACCGAAACCCGCTCACCATGGCGCTGCCGTTGGTGACGATCGGAATTTCGCTCGCCGTGGCCCAGCAGCTGATCGCAGGTCTCCTCGAGTTGGGCATGAATATCTCGCCGCAGGCCATGGTTCTGGTGAGCGGGATGATGCTTGGCGCGGGCACGGATTACGCGGTCTTTCTCATCTCGCGGTACCACGAATACCTCCGGATGGGCTACGACTCGGATGTCGCTCTGGTCTCAGCCCTCGGGTCGATCGGCAAGGTGATCGCGGCGTCAGCGGGCACCGTCGCCATCACGTTTCTCGGCATGACGTTCGCGAAGCTTGGGGTGTTCTCCACCATCGGACCCGCGCTGGCCGTCACGATCATGGTCGGCTTCGTCGCGTCGATCACGCTGCTGCCCGCGATACTCGCCCTTGCCGGGCGACGCGGTCTATGTAAGCCCAGACGCGAACTCACCAAACGCCTTTGGCGGCGATCAGGCGTACGGATCGTGCTGCATCCGGTCCGGCACCTGGTGGCCAGTCTCATTGTCCTGGCTATCCTGGCAGGCTGCGTCGGGGCGATCAAGTTCAACTACGACGACCGCAAGAACCTGCCCGCTGACGTCGACAGCAACGTCGGATACGCCGTGATGGCGCAACACTTCCCGGTGAACTCGAGTATCCAGCAGTTCATCCTCGTGCAGTCGCCGCGCGACCTGCGAAGCCCCAAGGCGCTCGCCGACCTGGAGCAGATGGCCCGACGCGTCAGCCAGGTGCCCGGCATCGCCGCCGTGCGCGGTATCACGCGGCCAACCGGGGACACCCTCGAACAGGCCAAGGCCACCTTCCAGGCCGGTGCGGTAGGGGACAAGCTCTCGGAGGCGTCGACCCAGATCTCCAGTCGCGACGCTGATCTCGATCGGCTGACTGGCGGTGCACACCAACTCGCGGATGCCCTCGGCGGCGTACGCAACGGCGTGCTTGATGCGATGACGTCCGTCAGCGGGCTTACGAACGCGTTGGTCGACATGCAGGCCAAATACGGACCCAACGCGACGATCGCCGACATCGACCAGTCGGCGCGCCTGGTGAAGAGCATGCGCGCTATGGGTGATGCGTTGGGGGTCAACCTCACCCAGGTCGACGATGTGTACCGGTGGGCGGTACCGATGATGGCCGCGCTGAACTTCAACCCGATATGTTCGATTGACCCGGCGTGCCAGAACTCGCGAGCGATACTGCAGCGCCTCATCACGGCCCATGACGACGGCTCGCTGCAGTCGCTGTCTGATCTGGCTCACCAGCTGCAGGCCGCCGACGGCACCCAACCGGTGGACAGCACCGTCGGCGCGCTCCAGCAGAAGCTCGAGGCTGCCACCGAAGCGGCACAGAAGCTCGGGCTGGACAAGCCCGACGGCATCAAGCGCAAACTGGCCGAACTCCAGAACGGCGCCAACACGCTGGCCGACGCGAGCCGGCA
>JAVRPX010000352.1:0-5033 GCA_032161985.1 Mycobacterium sp. | reverse complement strand
GGTGAGGTGATCCGCGTCGAGCCGCAGGTGTTCGACGTACTCACGGAGCTGATCCGCAATTCCCACCGGTTCGTCACGAAAGAGGAGCTTTTCGACTCCGTGTGGGGCGGGCGCTTCGTCGGCGAGGCGGCGCTGACGAGCCGCATCAAGGCCGCTCGGCGTGCACTCGGTGACGACGGCGAGTCGCAGCGCTACATCCGGACTGTGCGCGGCCGGGGCTACCAATTCGTCGGCACGATCGTCGCGGACACCGCGGCAGAGGCCCCCGCCGAACTGCCCGCTGAGCCGCCTGCGCCCCGTCAACAAATCGCGTTCTGCCGCGCAGCCGACGGGGTTCGCCTCGCGTACGCGGTAGCGGGGGAGGGACCGCCGCTTGTCAGGGCGGCCAACTGGATGACCCATCTCGGCTACGACATCGAAAGCCCAGTGTGGAAGCACTGGGTTCGTGACCTGTCGCTGAAGAACAAATTCATCCGCTACGACGAACGAGGCTGCGGCCTATCCGATTGGGACGCACCGGACTTCACGTTCGACGACTGGGTCGCCGATCTCGAGTCGGTGGTTGAAGCGCTCGGGCTGGAGCGCTTTCCGCTGCTCGGGGTCTCGCAAGGCGGCGCCGTCGCAGTGGCGTACGCAGCCCGACACCCCGAGCGGGTCAGCCACCTGGTGCTGTGCGGTGCGTATGCGCGTGGCCGCGCGGTGCGGGCCGTCGGTGACGAGGAAAAGCGAGCTGCGGCACTGGATCTTGATTTGGCCAGGGTTGGCTGGGGGCGTGACGACCCGGCGTTCCGCCAGGTGTTCGCCGCGCAGTTTCTGCCTGACGGGACCCGCGCCGACTGGGCCGCGTTCGATCAGTTGCAGCGGCGCACCACGTCACCGGAAAACGCGGTGCGATTCCTCGAAGAGTTCGGCCGCATCGACGTGCGCGACGAAGCCGAACAGGTGGCGTGCCCGACGCTGATCATGCACTCCCGCGAAGACCACCGCGTGCCCATGCGCTTCGGTGAGGAGCTGGCCGCCCTGATTCCCGACTCCCGGTTGGTCGCGCTGTCGAGCAACAACCATCTGCTGACCGCGGCCGAGCCCGCATGGCAGGTGTTCCGGGCCGAGGTCGACGCCTTCCTCGCAGGCTGACCGATCGTTGCTCGGCGTTTGCCCACAGATCTCCATGCAATCTCCACACATTCTTCATGTGCGCCGGCCAGCGGCGATCCATGCTGGTCACATGAAAAAGCACCTCCGCACCCTGATAGTGGGTGTCAGCGCGCTTCTCGCCCTGGGCACCCTGTCTGCATGCTCCGGTGGAAAAACCACCGAAGCGACCCCCACGTCCGAGGCGGTTACCACCCCGCCTGCGACCGCAACCCCGTTCCCGCAGTCGGCGAGATACGTCGCCGATATGAAGGCGGCGGACGGCAAGACCATGACGATCGGCATCTCCGTCGACGGCGCATCGATCGCCGCGTACGCCTGCAACGGCACCGACGACGAAGCGTGGTTCTTCGGCAACCAGGCCGACGGCAAGATCGACGTCAAATCCCGATTCCGCGACACCCTTAAGGCCGAATTCAATGGCACCGACGTTGCGGGTGACCTGATGATGAACGGTGTCGCCTACAAGTTCGCTGCGGCACCGGTGTCAGGAGCGGCCGGCATGTACACCGCCGATTTCGAGGGTGTGCGTGCGTCGTGGGTGGTCCGCGAGGACGATACGGCCATCGGCGTCCAGTTCAACACCGGCAGCATCAGCGGCCGCGACTTCGAACAGGCCGAACTGCAGCAACTCAACGAGCAGCAGTTCCGCAATGGCGTGCGCAACAAGCGGCTGATTCAGCAGGCGGCACAGCTCCAAATCCTGCAGAACAAGACCGCGAAGTCCACCATCAACGGCCACGACGTGACGCCGACTCTCGTCAACGGCAGCTTCCGCTTGGGCTGATATCTCAATAGCTCTGTCGCCCAACGGCCCTGCCGGTGTGCTGGACTCAACGCGCACATCGGCGGGGTCGTTCGCCTTTCCCTCACGTAGAACCAAAACCTTCAGAAGCCGTCGGGCGGCGCGTAGCGTCGAGCCACCGTGACTAGTCCCGCCCAGCTGGCCGCGCCGCTTGCCGCGCCGCCGCCTGCCTCGAAAAGCCGGTGGGGGCAGCGTAAGTGGGGTTTGATCCGGCTGGCGTCGCCGCTGTTGCTGCTCGGCTTGTGGCAGCTGGGCAGCGCTCTCGGATTGATCCCGCAGGACGTCTTGCCCGCTCCGTCGCTGATAGTCGAGGCCGGCATTGAGCTGATCAAGAACGGGCAACTCGCTGACGCGCTGGGGGTGTCCGGGATTCGAGTGATCGAAGGCCTGATTCTCGGCGGATTCGTCGGTATCGCATTGGGGACCGCCGTCGGCCTGTCCCGGTGGTCCGAGGCGACCGTCGACCCGCCGATGCAGATGATCCGGGCGCTGCCACACCTTGGGCTGATCCCGTTGTTCATTCTGTGGTTCGGAATCGGCGAGCTGCCCAAGGTGCTGTTGGTCGCGCTCGGCGTGAGCTTCCCGCTGTACTTGAACACTTTTTCGGCTATTCGTCAGGTCGATCCAAAGCTCTTCGAAACCGCGCAGGTGCTGGGCTTCTCCTTCTGGCAGAGGTTCCGCACCATCATCGTGCCCAGCGCCGCGCCGCAGGTTCTGGTCGGTGTGCGGCAGTCGCTGGCGATCGCGTGGCTGACGCTGATCGTTGCTGAACAGATCAATGCCGACAAGGGAATCGGCTTCCTGATCAACAACGCCCGTGACTTCTTGCGAATCGACATCATCATCTTCGGTCTGATCGTCTATGCGTTGCTCGGCATCGGGACCGACACCATCGTCCGTTCGCTGGAGCGACGAGCCCTGAGGTACCGCTTATGACCATCGCCTCTGAACGCCGCACCCGGGTCGCCGGTGAACTGCGGCACGTGGACAAGTGGTACGGCGACCACCACGTCCTCACCGACGTCTCGGTCCGGATCGAGCGCGGCGAGATCGTCGCCCTCATCGGCCGCAGCGGCTCCGGTAAATCAACGGTGCTGCGAGTGCTGGCCGGGTTGTCGACAGACCACACCGGTGATCGCGTTGTGTCGGGAGCGCCGGCGCTGGCCTTCCAGGAACCGCGGCTGTTTCCGTGGCGTGACGTCCGCACCAACGTGGTCTATGGGCTCACCCGCAGCCGGTTGCCGCGATCCGAAACCCGGTCCCGCGCCGACCGGGCACTGGCGGACGTGGGACTGGCCGATCGGGCCGAGGTGTGGCCGCTGACGCTGTCCGGTGGTCAGGCGCAACGGGTTTCGCTGGCGAGAGCGCTGGTGGCCGAGCCCGAGTTGCTGCTGCTTGATGAGCCGTTCGGAGCGTTGGATGCATTGACCCGCCTGAGCATGCGCGGGCTGCTGCTCGAGTTGTGGCGTGAGCATGGGTTCGGCGTACTGCTGGTGACCCATGACGTAGACGAAGCCGTCGGACTGGCCGACCGGGTCCTCGTCCTAGAGGCAGGTCGGGTAGTGCACACGATAGACATCGATGATCCGCGAGGGTCGCCGAATGCGGAACGCTATCGCGCCGAACTGCTTGACAAGCTCGGCGTTCAGATCTGAATACAACGAATAGGACATTCATGCGAAAACTCGCCGTGGTGATCGCGCTCTTCGGCCTACTGCTGACCGGCTGCGTGTCGCGCGAGGACAGCGCGGGCGCCAAGGACGCCCCCGCCACCGTGCCGCTCTCCGAATTAGCCGGTCTCACACTGCAAGTCGGCGACCAGAAGGGGAATACCGAGGCTCTGCTGCGGGCCGCGGGTGCACTCGACGACCTGCCGTACCAGGTAGCGTTCTCCACGTTCACGTCGGGGCCGCCCCAGATCGAGGCGGCGACGGCGGGCAAGATCGACTTCGCGGTCACCGGCAATACACCGCCAATCTTCGGTGCGGCTTCGGCCGCGAAGGTGAAAGTGGTGGCGGCCTACGATGGCGGCGGGACGGGCGACCAGATCCTCGTGCATACCGATTCACCGATCAAGTCGGTCGCTGACTTGCGCGGCAAGACGATTGCCGTCGGCAAGGGCAGCTCTGCGCACGGCAACATCCTGGGCCAGCTCGACAAGGCCGGGCTGTCGCCATCCGACGTGAAACTGGTATTCCTGCAACCAGCCGACGCGCTGTCGGCCTTCACACAGCGACAGGCCGACGCGTGGGCGATCTGGGACCCCTACACCGCGCAGGCCGAAGCGCAGATACCGGTTCGCGGCATTGCCCAGGCCAAGGGCGTGACCAACGGCTATTGGTTTGGCGTCGCGTCGGATCAGGCGCTGGCAGACCCGAAGCGAAACACCGCACTATCCGATCTGTTGGTGCGCTTCGAGAAGGCGGTGCGCTGGGCGCAGGACCATCAGCAGCAGTGGGCCGACAGCTACGCCGCCGCCGTGGGGCTTGACCCGAAGGTGGCGGCGGTCGTACAGGGCCGCAGCCTGCGCCTGCCCACCGAACTCGACGACGAGATCGTGGCCTCTGAGCAGAAGCTGGCTGACCTGTTCGCGGCGTCAGGCCAAATAGCCTCTCCCGCACCGAAGTTTGACGACTGGGTGGATCGGCGTTACAACGATACGCTGCGCCCCTTGTTCGTCAGCACAAGTTAGGACGGAAATGCCCACACAGGCTGAATTGCCCGCGCCGCGGGCGAAGTTCTTCTGGTTCCTGCCCACCAACGGTGACAGCCGCTCGATCGTCGGTGCGTCGCACGCGTCGTCGCACCACATTTTGCCTGCGAACTACCGTGCGCCCAGCCGGCGGTATCTGGCCGAGGTGGCCCGCGCCGCGGACCGGCTCGGCTACGAGGGCGTGCTGACGCCGACAGGAACCTGGTGCGAGGACGCCTGGTTGACCGCATCGGCGCTGCTGGCCGAGACGGAGCGGTTGAAGTTCCTTGTCGCGTTCCGGCCCGGGTTGGTGCCGCCGACGCTGGCCGCGCAGCAGACCGCCACGCTGCAGAGGTTCTCGGAAGGCCGTGTGCTGCTCAACAT
>JAVRPX010000351.1:0-16095 GCA_032161985.1 Mycobacterium sp. | reverse complement strand
GGAGGCAACGATGCTTCTCCGGGAAATGGCCGTCCGCGTGAAATCCATCGAACGGACATCCCCCGGCGTTCGCACCACCAACTCGACGACGCGCGGCTTTCGATCGCTGCCGTTGGCGTTGGTATCTGCGTAACCGGCTCCTAAGCTCGCACCCGCTTAACGGCGTCGCCTTCTTCGACTGAGTGCTGTCGTTTCGCCCGTTTCTGCACCAGGGTCGTGGTTGGGAGCTGATCACAGCCATGGTGCAGAAATCGGCGAACGTCAAGCCGGTTGCTCCCACACCCGGTTGGACCGCGCGGTGTCCAGGCGGTAGTCGGTGACACAGATATCGAACAGCCGGGCGCCCACGTCCCGTGCACACGAGACGGGGTCGCTGGGATCACGGACGATCTCGCCGCGGCTGTTCGCATTGCCGACGACGACTCCGACCAGGTCGTGGTGTAGGTATCGGGTGAGTTCCTGGAATTGGGCGATGACGCCTTGCGTCGCGCCGACGTAGCTCTCCTCGCACGAGATCAGCACGGCAACCCTCTTGTCCATGATCTCGCTGACCACTTTGTCCTGCACGGGTGAACTGTTCGCGGTGTAGCAGAACAGCCGGTCGAACACCGTCTTCAGCCGGGCCGGCATCCCGTAGAAGTACAGCGGCATCGCGAAGATCAGCCCGTCGGCGGGCAGTATGTGGTCGATCAGCAGCTCTTCGTAACGGTCGTCGAGTGAGCAGCTGCCATCTTCAACGCGGCGGCACCGCCGGCAGTTACCCAACATGCGGTCGACATAGTCGTCGAGAAAGACGTGCTGGACGTCGTGGCCTGCCGAGCGGGCTCCGTCGGTGGCCGACCGCGCCAGAACGTGGGAGTTGCCGTCTTCGCGTGGGCTCGCGCTCACCACCAGTGTCTTCACGTCGATGTCCAACTGGCAGATAAGCGCGATTGTTTCCGCCATGTTGACTCCGGTTGCGGGACAGTGCTGCGGGGATGACCGTATGACGGTGACACTGACCGAACCCACCGTGCAGACCGACGGGACCTACCGCGACCACATCGCCGCAGTGGAACCGGGCGGCAACGAATACATCGCCGAGGCCGACCGCCACGGCAAGCCCAGCCAGCTGTTTTGGACCTGGACCTCGCCCAATCTCGAGTTCGCGACGATCTTCGTCGGCGTGCTGGCCGTCGCCGTGTTCGGCATGAACTTGTGGCAGGCGGTCCTCGGCATCGTGATCGGCACCGGCCTGGGCGCGATCGCGCATTACTTCCTGTCCGCGCGCGGCCCTCTACACGGTGTGCCGCAGATGGTGCTGGGCCGACTTGCGTTCGGGTTCAAGGGAAATGCGATTCCGGCGGTCCTGATGTCGGTCACTGCGGGGGTCGGCTGGTTCGCCACCAACAGCGTCAGCGGCGCCTACGCGCTGGCCACGCTGTTCGGGTTCGGGCCGCTGCTCGGGCTGGTCATCATCGTGCTGCTGCAGACGGGCCTCGCGTTCTTCGGGCACAACTTGGTGCAGGCGTTCGAGCGGTGGACGTTCCCCGTGTTGGCATTGATCTTCGCGATCGCGTCGGTGGTCATCTTGTCGAAGTCCCACCCCGGGGCGCCTGCCACCGCCGGTGGTGTCGGTGGCATGGGTGGCTTCCTGCTGACGGTCGGCACCGCGTTCGGCTACGCCGCCGGATGGACGCCGTACGCCGCGGACTACACCCGCTACCTGCCCGTGACGGTGTCCACCGCACGCACCGGCTTCTTCGCGGCCGCGGGGCTGTTCCTGTCGTGCGTATTACTCGAGGTCGTGGGCGCCGCGTCGGTCACCATCGGAGGCGAATCGCTGGACAACCCGACCGCGGCGTTCACGAGCCAACTCGCCTCGCCGCTGGCCAAGGCGACGCTGCTGGCCATCGCGATCGGTGCTATTGCGGCGAACGCCATCAACATCTATTCGGGCGCAATGGCTTTCGTGACACTGGGTATCAAACTTCCCCACCACATCGCCAGGGCTCTGGTCACCGTGTTTTTCGGTGTGGCGGGGTTTCTGGTGGCCTGCTGGGCGCTGCCCGACGCGGCGCAAAGCTACGAGGCGTTCCTGCTGATCATCGCGTACTGGATCGGGCCCTGGCTGGGTGTGATGTTCGCAGACCAATACCTGCGTCAAGGCCAGAACCTGGCCGGTTTTCTATACGACCGCTCCTACGCGAACCCCAACGGCCTGCTGTCGTTTGTCATCGGCCTGGTGGTGTCGGTGGCGTTGTTCTCGAATCAGGAGAAGTTCGTCGGCTGGGTGGCCAAGGCGTATCCGGAACTCGGCGACGTCACGTTCTTCGTCGGGTTCCTGCTGTCCGGCGCGGCGTATCTGGTGCTGTGCCGGTCGAAGATCGCCGCAGAGCGGGTCGCCGTCTAGATGGATCCCGCCGCGATGCTCGAGGTCGCCTATCAGGAGGCTCGAAAAGGCTTGGCGGAGGGCGGCATTCCGATCGGCGCCGCGCTGTTCAACGCCGACGGTGTGTTGCTCGGCAGCGGTCACAACCGGCGGGTCCAGCACGATGACCCGTCGGTGCACGCCGAAACCGACGCATTCCGGGCGGCCGGCCGGCAACTCGACTACCGGTCAACGGTGATGGTGACGACGCTCTCGCCATGCTGCTACTGCAGCGGGCTGGTGCGCCAATTCAACATCGGGGCCGTAGTGATCGGGGAGAGCTGCACGTTTACGGGCGGACACGACTGGCTCGTCGAACACGGGGTGTCGGTCACGGTCCTCGACGACGACCGGTGCGTGACAATGATGACCGAGTTCATCGCCGCCAACCCGGAACTGTGGAACGAAGATATTGGAGTTGCCAAGTGATTGCGACCGTTGACATCTCGCACTGGGCCGAGGGCGGCGCGACGGCCGACAGAGTGGCCGCAGCCGTAGATCAAGGGCTGCAGCGGGCGGGATTCATCCTCGTCACCGGGCACGGCATCGACCCGGCGTTGGCCCATGAAGTGTGCACGGCCGCGCGGGAGTTCTTCGGCCCGCCGGCGGCCTTCAAGCAGCGCTACTCGGTTCCGGTGGCCGGGCACGGATGGCTCGCGCCCGGGGTCGAGGCCAATGCCTACGCCGAAGGCACCGAGACGCCGCCGGACCTCAAGGAGAGCTACAGCCTCGGCGCCGAAACCGCGACCGGGGACCCCGAGGTGGACCGGATCTGGTATGCGCCCAACGTCTGGCCCGACGAGGTGCCGTCACTGCAGCCGTTGGTCAACGAGTACACCGCCGCCATGCGCCGGTTGGCTGACGATCTGCTGGCCCTTTTCGCCTACGCGCTCGGCCTGCCCCAGAACCCATTCGCATCGTTGGCGAGCCGGCCGACCTGGACGATGAATATCAACCACTACCCACCGGTGAGTATCGTCGGCGAACCCGAGCCCGGCCAGTTCCGCATCGGCCCGCACACCGACTTCGGCACGGTGACGATCCTCGACCGCGAGCCAGGTGCCGGTGGACTACAGGTGTACTCCGACGCCGACGGGTGGACTGACGCGCCGTACGACCCGGAGGCGCTGACCGTGAATATCGGCGATTTGTTGGAGTACTGGAGTGGGCGGCGCTGGCCATCGGGCCGTCATCGCGTGCTGCCGCCGCAACCGCATGCCCCCGAGGAGGACCTGGTCTCGCTTATCTACTTCTACGAGGCCAACCATGATGCAGTGTTCGCCCCGCTTTCGCCGCCGATCGGTCGGGTATCGGGGCTGGAACCGGTGACGTCGTCGGAGTTCATCAAGGAGCGGCTCGACGCCATCACCATCGGCTGAATTCGTCTGCCAGAATGGCCGCCATGCGCGTCTACCTGGGCTCTGACCACGCGGGCTTCGAACTCAAGCAGGCCATCATCGAGCACCTCCGCACCGGCGGCCACGAGCCGATCGACTGCGGGGCTTACGTCTACGACGCGGAGGACGACTACCCGGCGTTCTGCATCGCCGCCGCCGAGAAGACCGTCGCCGATCCGGGGAGTCTCGGCATCGTGATCGGTGGCTCGGGCAATGGCGAGCAGATCGCCGCGAACAAGGTTCCCGGTGTGCGCTGTGCGCTGGCCTGGAGCGTCGAGACCGCTACGTTGGCCCGCCAACACAACAACGCTCAAGTGATGGGCATCGGCGGCCGCATGCACACCGTCGAGCAGGCGCTGGAGATCATCGACGCGTTCCTGACCGCCGAGTGGTCGAAAGCCGAACGGCACCAACGCCGTATCGACATTCTCGCTGAATACGAGAAGACCCACATCGCGCCGCCGGTGCCCGGCGCACCAGTCTGATCGGATGCCCGAAGGCCACACTCTGCACCGGCTGGCCCGGCTGCATCAGCGCCGGTTCGGCCGCGCCCCGGTGATGGTGTCGAGTCCGCAAGGCAGGTTCGTCGACGGTGCCTCGGCCGTAAACGGCCGCGTCCTCAAAAAGGCCACCGCCTGGGGCAAGCACCTGTTTCACCACTACGAAGGCGGCCGCGTGGTGCACGTGCACCTCGGCCTGTACGGCACCTTCACCGAGGTGCCGATCCCGATGCCGCTACCGGTCGGACAGGTCCGGATGCGGATGATCGGCACCGAATACGGCACCGACTTGCGCGGCCCGACGGTGTGCGAGGTGATCGAGGAACCCGAAGTCGCCGACGTAGTCGCCAAACTCGGGCCCGACCCGTTGCGGCGCGACGCCGACGGCGCGCTGGCCTGGACGCGAATCAGAAAGTCCCGCAGAACTATTGGTGCGCTGCTGATGGATCAGACAGTGATCGCCGGGGTCGGCAATGTGTACCGCAACGAATTGCTGTATCGGCACCGCATCGACCCGTACCGCATGGGCACCCACATCGACGAAGCCGAATTCGACGCGATGTGGACCGATCTCGTCGAGTTGATGAAGATCGGCTTTCGGCGCGGGAAGATCGTCGTCGTCCGGCCCGAGGACGACCACGGCCTGCCGTCGTATGGGCCCGGCCGGCCACGCACGTACGTCTATCGCAGGGCCGGCGAGCCGTGCCGGGTGTGCGGCACCACGATCCGCACCGCGGAACTGGAGGGCCGCAACCTGTTCTGGTGTCCGACCTGCCAAAAGTAGGTCAGGACGCGACAATCGGCGGGTGGAACTGATCCTTGTCGTCGTCGGCGCCATCGTGGTTACTGCCATCGCGCATCGGCGTGGCCTCGAACCCGCGCTCATTCTTGTTGTCGTCGGATTCGCGGTGTCGTTCACACCCGAATTCCAAGGCATCGAACTGGAATCCGAGGTGCTGCTGTCGGTGGTGCTGCCGCCGCTGCTCTACTCGGCGGCACTGGATTTCTCGTTCCCGACGTTCCTGCGCAACATCCGGCCGATCTTCGGCCTCGGTGTCGGGCTCGTCGTGGTCACCGCGTTCGCCGTCGCCGGTATCGCCTCCTGGCTGGTGCCGTCGCTGACGTTCGCCACGGCCCTGATTTTGGGCGCGGTGGTGGCACCGCCCGACGCCGTCACCGCTGTCGCGGTCGGCCGCAAACTTGGCCTGCCGAAGAAGGTGATGGCGATCCTGACGGGGGAGAGCCTGGTCAACGACGCGGCAGCACTCTCGCTGTTCTCCATTGCGGTGGCTCAGGTCGCGGGCAGCACGGCGTTCATCTCCAACCCGCTGCTGCTGTTCAGCTACAGCGCCGTGCTTGGCCCGGCCGTCGGGGCGGCGCTGGGCTACATCACGCTGTGGATCCGCCGCAGGCTCGCGCATCCCGGGCTGGAGACCATCCAAGGTCTGGTGGTGCCGTTCGCGGCGTTCATCTCCGCCGAACACCTGCACGCCTCGGGTGTGCTGGCCGTAGTGGTCGCGGGGTTCGTGGTCGGCCACGGATCGCTCGACGCGGGTTATCAGACGCGACTGCAGGAGCGCTACGTGTGGAACTCCGTCGACGTGATGCTCGAGGCCTTCGTGTTCGCCTATATCGGGTTACAGCTGCGGTTCGTCCTCGAGGATCTGCACGAGGCGCACGAATCGCTGACCGAGGTCGCGTTGGCGTCCGGTGTCGTGCTGGTGGTGGTGCTGCTGATCCGGCCGGCGTGGGTGTTCTTGATGTTCGGCCGCGGCCTGCTGTCGCGGCACGTCGAGACCCGGCTCAGCGTGCCGGTTCCGGTCGTCGGTGCGCGCGGCGCGCTCGGCACCCGAAAACCCAACGGAGGCAAGCGGTCTGCCCTGATCGACCGCCGCCTGCTGACCTGGCAGGAAAACGTCGTCGTGTCGTGGACGGGCATGCGCGGGGTGGTGACGCTGGCTGCGGCGTCGGGCATTCCGCTGATGACAGTCGACGGCCAGCCGTTCCCGGAACGGGCGACGATTCAGGCCATCGCGTTCGCGGTCAGCGTAGTCACATTGCTACTGCAGGGCTGGACGTTGCCGCTGCTGATCCGTTGGCTTGGGTCGTCATTCGAGGCCGACCGCGTCTCCGACGACGCAGAGACCCGCAAGGCCGAGCAGATCGTGCACACCGCCGCCGACGACGTGCTGGCCCGGTTCGCCGCCGACCCACCGGCAGCGCTCGACACCGCGGCGCTGGCCAACATCAGGCTGACGATCGCCCGGCATTCGCAAGACGCCGACGAGATGCCCGACCCGGAGTCGCACACGCTGCGCGCCGAGGTGTTCTCGACGCTGTACCGCGAAGTGCTGTCGGCGCAACGGACCGCCCTGATCGCCGAACGTGACGCCGGCGCCATTGAGGACGAAGCGGCACGGGCCATGCTCGAGAGGCTCGACCTGCAGGAGGCCGGAGTTTCGGCGCGCCTGGAAAGCCGCTTCTAATCGCGGCCTCGCGGTCAGAAGTCGCCGAAGCCGCCGAAGTCGCCGCCCCCGAAGTCGCCGCCGCCGTCCCAGCCGCCGCCGTCACCGCTGTAGCCGTCGAAACCGCTAGCGTCGGCGCCGCCGCCGTCTCCGCCGTCCCAGCCGCCGCCGTCGCCGCCGTCCTGCCCGGCGTCCAAGCCGTCTTGGTAGCCGTCGCCGTAGCCCTGCTCGAAGCCCTGTGCGCCGTAATCAACTCCGTGCATGCCCGAGAACATCGCGTCGAACAGCAGGACAGATCCGAGGCCCCACGCACCGGCCACCAGGGCCGGTTTCCACCACGGCTCCGAATACCAGCCGGCAGGCACAGGGCGGCCGGCGACCCGGCCGCCGGGGTAGTAGTTCGGGGTGCGTTCCGACGGTGACGGCGACGCGTCGATTTCCCGGCCCTCGAAGTTGACCCGACGGTCCTCGGTGACGGCGCCCGCCGACCGCTGCCCGGCCAGCGACTCCAATTCGGGCCCCGGGTCCATGCCCATCGCGGTGCGCGCGGCGCGCACGTAGTACAGGCCCTCGACCGCGCTTTCCTTGGCCAGAGCGGCCTGCTTCGCGGTGGTGGCCTGATCGATCTGCGACGAGGCGGCGGTGTACCGCTCGGAGGCGTCGGCCATGGCCTGCTTGGAGGCCTCGTCGGTGCCGGTGATGTTGAGTACCTGCCCGCCGAGCCGTTCGATGAGCCGACGGGCATCGGCCTTCGCGTCGGCCAGCGAGGCCGCGCTGCGCCTGCCCGAGGCCTTTGACGAGCTGTACACGGCCAATCCGATGGCGGCGATGACAACGATGATAAGGACGAGCAAGACGCCGTTCATGGCGTCCAGCGTACCGACAGGAAAGCGCCGACATGGCCGGCGAAGCAGGCGCGAATTGCGCCCAGAGCGGAGTCACGTTCCCGTTGGCGCTCCGGCGTCGAGTCGCCACCCCGGGCTGAGGGTGGTCCGATTGCTTTGACAGACTATGCGCATGGCACAGATAACGCTGCGTGGTAATTCCATCAATACGGTTGGCGAACTGCCCGCCGTCGGATCGCCGGCCCCCGGCTTCGCGCTTACCGGTACCGATCTGGGCGCGGTCAGCAGCGAGCAGTTCGGCGATAAGCCCGTGCTGCTCAACATCTTTCCGTCAGTCGACACACCTGTGTGCGCGACGAGCGTGCGGACCTTCAACGAGCGTGCTGCCGGAAGTGGTGTCTCGGTGTTATGTGTATCGAAGGATCTGCCGTTCGCGCAGAAACGATTCTGCGGTGCGGAGGGCATCGAGAACGTCACGACGGCCTCGGCGTTCCGCGACAGCTTCGGGGAGGACTACGGCGTCACCATCACCGACGGTCCGATGGCCGGACTCCTTGCACGCGCCGTTGTGGTGATCGGTGCGGACGGCAACGTCGCATACGCGGAATTGGTACCCGAAATCGCTCAAGAGCCCAATTACGATGCGGCGCTTGCGGCTTTGGGCTCGTCGACCTAACCACGCAGTGTGAGCGTGCGGCGGATCAGTCGCGAATGACACCCAAAGCGGAGTAGACCGCGTCGGAGAGCATCACGCTGCGCGGGTCGGCGTTACATTTCGTGGCGTCGAAGCAATTCATCACGTACGCGTAGCCGATGCGGTGCTCGAGGTCGACGAATGCGAATGAGCCGCCCGACCCGCCATGGCCGAACGTCCGCAGGTTCGGGCCCGCGACCCCGCGCTGATTGAGCATGTAGCCCAGACCCCACCCGTGGTCGGCGACCCGCGGGCCCAACACGACATCGGTGTCGAATCCGCCCTGCGACACCCGGATGAGCTCCATGTGCTCACGCGACAGCAGCTTCTCCTGGGCCAGCGCGTTGTAGAACGTCGCCATGCCGAGCGCCGTCACATGGCCGTTGGTGGCGGGGAATTCGAGCGAGCGCCACACCTCGAGCGCATTGGACCCCAGCTCGTCGTCGGGGACGAACCCCATCGCCACCGCCAGGCCCGCCATCGGGTGCTCGCTCAGCGATTCCGGATGCCCTGGCGCCTCCCCGGCGGCAAGCACGTCGCGGATGTGTGGCTTGTTCACCATCTCGGCGCAGCGGCGGTGCTCGGCCGTCGGCAGGCCGATGTGCACGTCGATGCCGAGCGGCTCGGCGATCTCGGTGCGCAGGTACTGGCCGATGGTGCGTCCGGTCACCCGGCGGACCACCTCGCCGAGGATGAAGCCGAACGTCACCATGTGATAGCCCTGCGCGGTGCCAGGCTCCCACCACGGCTCGGCGGCGGCGATGTGGGTGCACACCGCGTCCCAGTCGGCGGCGTCGGCCCAGTGCAACCGGGTGCGCGGCCCGATGACACCCGACCGGTGCCCCAACACCATCGCCAGGGTGATGTCCTGCTTGCCGGCCTGGCCGAAGTCCGGCCAGTACCTGGCTACCGGGGCGTGCAGGTCGAGTTCGCCGCGGTCGGCAAGCAGATGCACGCAGGTGCTGGTCAGCCCCTTGGAGCCGGAGTAGATACTGGCCAGGGTGTCTTCCCGCCAGGGTCGCAGGCCGGCGGCATCGGCGAAGCCGCCCCACAGATTGACGACGAGGTCGCCTTCCACCCAGACCGCGACCGCGGCGCCGATTTCGTCGCGGTCGGTGAAGTTGGACTCGAAGGCGTCGCGGACCCGCTCGAAGTCGGGAGCACACGCACCGTTGATGGGGACTCCGCACTCGTCGAGCAAGGATCCTCCTGCTATTTGGAAGCCTTGTCGACGGTACCGCTCGATTCCCTGAAACCGCTGGTAGGTCGGTTGCAGCTTGGTATCAAAACGGTATTCGGGTCTACAGCGCCAGCGTCTTGCGGAGGTGCCCGGCGACATCGCCTTCGTCGTCCTTGTCGGGATGTCGGAAGTACTCGTTGTGCGCCGAACCGCGCTTGAGCCGTTCGGGCTGGTTGCCTTCCACCGGAATGTCGCGGATTCCTTCGCCGAACAGTGGGCCTAGTGCACCGCCGAACCAGTCGCCGTGCAGGCTGCCCCGAACCACAGGAAACCAGAGGTTCGTCCAGCGCGTGACGGTGAAGGGTGAGTGGGAACCGAGGACCAGCGCGCCGCGACGCACGAGTCCGTCGAACAGTTCGCGCCTCAGCGCGCCGTCGGACTTCTTGAATCCGCTGAAGAGCCCGGGCCGGGTGACCAAGAAGTCAGCAAGGGCCATCGGTGCGCCGATAGTGACGAAATCGGTTATGCGCCAGTGGGTTTCCTGCGGTCGCGGTTCCGCCCAGAACACAGTCAGCGCGTCGTACGCGATGTAGGTGCCGACGCCATGGGCCACCACGGCGATGCGCGAGTAGCGGCCGTCGTGAAGTGCATGCAACAGGTCGACCAAACCGCCTCGAATGGCTCGCCGTGCCGCATACGAGTACGGCGAGGGGTCCAGGTAGCGCGCGACGTCGACGAGCGAAGTCGTGGTGCTGTTCACCAACGCCTTCGCCGCCATGCGGTACAGGCCGAACCAGAAGACCAAGACGACGGCGCTGATGATCAACCCGATCATCCACGCCGGAACGTCCGTGTTGAGCGCGTATCCAGTGACAAACAGTGCGGGGATCACTAGAAGGATCGCCACGACGACGGTCCACACGCGGCGCCAGATCCCGAGTAAGGCGTCCGGGACGTTGCTCGGTCGTCGCAGGAGCAGCAGCAGGGCCATCGGCATCGCACCCGCGTACTTGCTGGCGGTCATCAGGAACGACCAGTCGTATTCGTAGATCTCGGCTTGGGCCGAGGCGAAGCGGCGAGCTTCGTAGGTGTCCGTGATCTCAGCGGGCAGCGGGTAGTAGTCCCATGTCGTCTCACGGTCGGCACGGGGGCGAAGGGCCGTCTTCGCGAAGTCGTCGAGGGTCTCCATCGGTCGCTTCTCGCCCATGCCGTGCACGATCACCACGGCCGTGCGGACGCCACCTTCGGGAGGCGCGCCATCCTCGGGTGTCGGGCCCACCGTTTCCGCCGCCATGTCCCCCCACGCATGTCGCGGGCCGCATCTGAGGGGCCGCGGGCGGTAACGATACCCATTAGCGACGGCTGACGCCGGTGCTCACGTGCGGTTTCTGGGCCCATCAGGACCAGCGGTGGAGCGGGCGACGGGAATCGAACCCGCGCCAGTTTGGAAGGCTAGGGCATCGCGTCGCACGCAACGTCTCAAAGCTGTTCGGCAGCACCGGGTCTGATGGAGATCAGTGCTGATCACCGCCACCGCCGAGTAACGTTGCACGTGACCGGTCGCAGGGGCCACGCGTTTCTCCGCGTTCGGCACGGTGGCGCAACCGCTTCATGCCCACCTCCATCAGGGCGTCGAAGAGCGTCGGGCCCAACGTGCTGCCGTCGACCAGTGCGCGCGACGTAGCCCGCGACATCGGGGTGTCCGGCGATGATGCCGGTGATCCTGTCACCGATCTCGGCGACCGAGTCCGCGGGCCGCACGGGCGGTGTACCTCCTTGACGAGAAGACGGCAGTGCGCGGTGATGTCGCGGGAGACCGAGTGTTGGTCAACGTCGCCCACCGCTAGGGGAGCCGACCCGCTACGGTGGCTGCTCACGTCCGCTGCCGACGGCGCGAGGCCCACGCCCGTCGCCTCGGCGGCTAGGGCTGCCCCGGCATCTTTACCGGTGGCACCTGCGGGGTTCCCAGTCGGCCGGCCAGCCACGGCAATGACTCAGCGAACGCCTGGCCGGCGTTCCGGAAGTCGTGGGTGCCCGGGTTCGCGGTCACCGCGCACTCGATGCCATAGAAGCTGGACAGCTCGCACATGTATTTCAAGGTCGCCGCGGCATCCAGCACGTTCACTTCTTCGCTGGGCTCCGGCGGGAGCGACGCGCCCTGTTGCGGCGCGCCGTCGCGGTACATCGTCGGGCCCTCCTCGGACACCACGAACAGTCCGGCAACGCCGCTGTAGCGACCGTGTCGCCCCATGATGGTTCGCGGGTCGAAGTCGGCCCAGGCGGCTGCGTCACCGTCGAATAGGCGCGCGGTGGTCTGCTGCTTGTCACCGGCGAACGGGCCCTTCTGGCCGTCGATGTCGACGAAGGCGCTGAACAACTGCGGATACTTGACGGTCAGCAGCACCGAGCAGGCACCGCCCGCCGACCAGCCTGTGATACCCCAATTCGCCGGACCGGGGCTCACACCGAACTCGGAGATGATGTAGGGCACCACGTCATCGGTGATGTGGTCGGCGGCATTGCCGCGAGACCCGTTGACGCATTCGGTGTCGTTGTTAAACGTTCCACTGGAGTCGACGAACACCACTACTGGCGCGTTTCCTCCGTGTTTGCCGGCGAACTCGTCGAGGGTCTTTTGGGCGCCCCCGGCCACCACCCAGTCGGTGGGGTGACCGAACTGCGCGTCCACCATCACCACGACGGGCAGCTTCGGCGGTGGGTTGGATCCGTACCAGGCGGGCGGCAAATAGAGCAGCTCCTTTCGGTGCCGGAATCCGGAGGCGGTGTCCGGAATGGCGACTTCGACCATCGTGCCCTGTGCGGGTGCCTCGCCTTCGCGCTGCTTCTCCGCGACGCCCCTGCGATCGGTCTGTCCGGACAGCGGTGCGCCCGTTGCCCGTGCCCAAGCGTCATTGACGGTCGGTAGATAAGCCAGCCACTGGTTGAGGATGAGCGCGGCGCACAGCAGCGCCATCGGGACGGCGAGCACCGACACGAGGCGCTGCCACCAGCGCACGCCGCGCCAACCGAGCACCGCCACCGCGGCGGCGAGGCCGGCGGCGCTTACCCATAGCCACATCGTCAGCGGCAGCGGCTCACCCGTCCCGTGGTGTTCGACGTACCAGCGCACCACCAGCGCCACCAGCACACCCACCACCACTGACACCGGCAGCCACACGGTCAGCCAGCGCCGCGATCGCCGGGTCACCGCGAGGATCAGCAACACTATTCCGATCGCCTGCAGCGCGGTCGGCGCCCAACCGCTCAGCAGCGACACGTCGGTGGCCAGCACTGTCGACGTCATCCGGGCGTCCCAGGCTCAAACTCCGAAGTGGGCGGCGCCTCGTCGGGTGTCGTCGTCTCGCCGTCACTCGGTGAGGCTTGGGCGGGGAGCCCGCCCCGGTTCGCGCAGTCGTTGACCGGCGGCGTACCCGACACCCGGGCGTTGATCCACTCCGCCGCCCGGGGGACGTCGATGGACTGCGGCCAGCCCGGCTGCCGCTCGATCTGCACGACATCGCCGTATGCGCACGCCCGGTCCAACGCGACGTCGGTCCACTGCGGCGGAATCAACGGATCCGCCTCGCCGTAGACCACCCACATCGGCTTCGCCGAAACACCCTGCGGCAAAGAAGTTTTCCGCAGGAACCCGTGCAGCACCTCAACAGCGTCGGCGTTGACCGGCCGCAGGTCATCGGCCGACACCTCGCCGGCCGTCTGGTAGAGCTGGTCCATGGTGTGGCCGTCGCAGGCGAGCAGGTCGTCCCACTCTTTCTGGGCGGCGCCGCGACGGTATTGGTCGAGGTCGACATCGTCTTTGAACGAGGCCTTGAGCGAGTTGAGGTAGGCGACCATCGTCCATTTCTGCTGATCGGTCAACGTACCGGCGGCCGCTGCGTCAACAAGACCCTGAAGGTCGGTGAAGGGGGCGACGCTGATCGAACCGAGGAAGTCCAGCCCGCCGCCGTAAGTGTTGACCAATTCGTTGGCCGCCCAGGCACCCTGGCCGCCCTGCTCCATACCGACCGCGGCCCAGCGCACTGACATGTCGGGCACAAGTTTGCGCGCGGCGCGCACGGAGTCGATCAGGTTGAACCCAACCGTCGTCGAATCCAGATACGGATGGCTGACGTCGCCGGAACCAAGGCCCTGATAATCCGGCACGGTGACGGCGAAACCGGCCTTGAGGAACGCGACCACGGTGGGGCCCAGACCGCGGAGATCGCGGGACAGCGAGGGCGCACAGGTCTTCAGTGTGCCGAACGTCGGATGTCCCAACGCGACCGTCGTCCAGCCGTTCTGCGGCACGGGACCGCGCGGTACGAACACTGTCGCAGTGGTCTTCAACAGGTTGAAGTTGGTGCCCAGCACCGAGTTGTAGGTGATCCGGGCTGCAAGCGAGGAATAGTCCCCCAACTCGATGCTGCGATCCTGCAGGACGCGGGCGTCGTACAGCGAGCCGTAGTCCTGACCGCCGAAATCGCCCTTGAGCTCCGCCCCCGCCGTGGTATCGCTGCCCGCGGCCGGTGCTTCGTCGTCACCGCAGCCGGAGACGGTGCACAGCAGCACGGCCGAACAGAGCAGCGCCGCAAGACGCCCTACGCGCACAGTCGGAAAGCACCGATACGGGCGCGAGCCCGCGACGGGGAGTGTTTGCTCATTCTGCCATGGTGTCACGAGTTAGGAACCGCCTCGCTACCCGACGCCGGGCCGCCGCCGTGGAACACCGCGTCCACGCTGTTGCCGTCAGGGTCGCCAATTTATTCACCCTTGGCTTGAATCCACCGAACGGGCTCGATCAGCAAGCATTCGTCAACATCGACTCATAGCTGCGCCCGGTCTACGGACACGTCAAATGGAGCGCGAGCTACGGGTATAACAAGATCGCCGGCAAGCAGGTCCTCCGCAAGGGCCCGTCCCCGTCGGCGACCACGATCAGCACCCCGGGCGCCGCACGGGTCATCGCCGGGATGCGGCTGCGCGGCAGGCGGGCCAACTCCGGCAAGGGTGCGGGGCCGATGGTCGCTCAGGCGACCGGCCACCGCCCGGGCCGCCGAGGCTGGCCGGCAGCTACCGCTGTTACCGTTGCGTGGTCCGCCTGATTGTGAGCGGTACGCAACTGCGCGGTTTGTCTGCACGGCTTGAGTCGATGCGCCGCGCCGTCGGGGGAGGCCGTCCGTGGGTGAGGAGCGTATGCGCCCGCGTCACAGCGTCCAGACCCCGGAGGACCCACGGTGACGACGCTCTCAGGCGGCACCTTCTTCGCTCGGTTCCGACGGCGCGTCATGAAAAGGGATGCGCTACGGTACATCACGATCACCGGGACGATGCTAGGCACGGTGCTGTATTCGAACTGGCTGCTGGAGTTCGCCATCAACGTCACGCTGCCCGACCCCGATGAGTTCATCAGTGAGCTCGCCGCGGCGGATCAGCCGTACTCTGCTTGGTTTCGCGGCTTGGATCTCGTTGCGGCGGGGTGCCTTGCCGCCGCCGCTGCGGCCGGCGTCGCGCGTCCGACTGGCAGCCTAGCCAAGCTTGGATGGTGGATGCTGGCTGCGTTCGCCGCGGTAACGGTCCTGGACAGCAGCATCTGGTCCCTGGTGTGCGCGCCCCATTTAGATTTCCTGTGTGCGGCTCGCGAGGCTGCTGGCACTGTGCCGCTCGGTCACCGTCTGCACACGTTGAGCAGCATCGCCGCGATTGGCGCGGCGTTCGGATCGCTGATCCCATTCGCCGTCGCCGATGTCGTTTACCACGCGCCAAGACCCGTACGTCGTCTGGGACAGGTCGTGTTGGCGGCACTGTTCGTGGCGACGGTGTGGACGACCATCGCGGTCGCCGTTGACGACACCGGCAGGGACGGCGACGTCGGCCTAGCCCAGCGGGCGCAACTGCTCGCCGTGGCGGGGTGGCTGGCCTATCTGGCCGTACGGTCGATGAGCGTCGATTCGGACCGCTCGACGTAGCGAACCGCGCCGCGCAGGTCGTGCGGGTACGGCGCAAGCGTTAGCCACAGCGGACATAGACACAGTTCAGAGGTCAGCGACCGCTCGCTTTCGGTCCAGAACTGCCTGAGCACCGCTTTGTACTGACCCGTCCAGAAGTGGTTCTCGAACTCGGAGACCAATTGAGACGCAAGCCTGACGCGGTTGCTCACGGAGAGCCATCTTGACACCGCCGAAGTATCCCGCCTGATCCCCGACGGCCCTGGTCGCGACTCGGCTCCGACTCGCCCTGGGTGCGGGCGGGGTACCGCGCGAGCCACCGAACGGGCGTTTGCCCGACTCTGCGCAAGTCCTAATGGAGCGGGCGACGGGAATCGAACCCGCGTAGCTAGTTTGGAAGACTAGGGCTCTACCATTGAGCTACGCCCGCATGTGCAGCACCAGCAGACTGTACCGGCGCCGCCCGAATCAAATCCAATTAAAAGCATCGGGTGGTCAGGCCGTAGTATCGCCGGTGGTCACGGTGCAGCGCTGAGCTGCCTGACCGGGGTGTAGCGCAGCTTGGTAGCGCATCCGCTTTGGGAGCGGAAGGCCGCAGGTTCAAATCCTGTCACCCCGACTCCGGATGCATATCACTACAGACACAAGGAGCACGAGCG
>JAVRPX010000350.1:0-2829 GCA_032161985.1 Mycobacterium sp. | reverse complement strand
CGACGACGACGGCGCCCGGCGGCGAGTCGTCGTCGACCAGATCGCGTCGTTCACAGAAGGGCGATTGGAGCGCCTGGAGCCCGGCCTAGACTGAGCCGGTGGCCGGCCGGATTCCTGATCGCGATATCGCGGCCATTCGCGAACGGGTCCGGATCGAGGACGTTGTCGGCGACTACGTGCAGTTGCGGCGGGCCGGGGCGGATTCGCTGAAGGGGCTGTGCCCGTTCCACGACGAGAAGTCGCCGTCGTTTCACGTCCGGCCCAACCACGGGCATTTTCACTGCTTCGGCTGCGGCGAGGGCGGCGACGTCTACGCGTTCGTCCAGAAGATCGAGCACGTCAGCTTCGTCGAGGCCGTCGAGCTGCTCGCCGACCGGGTCGGCTACACCGTCACCTACACGGGTGCGTCCGCGACGAACGTGCAACGCGACCGAGGCAGCCGCAGCCGGTTGCTTGCCGCCAACGCGGCGGCGCAGGAGTTCTACGCCGCGGCACTGCAGTCCGAGGAGGCCGCGCCTGCGCGGCAGTATCTGCTCGACCGCAACTTCGACCCTGCGGCCGCAGCGCATTTCGGCTGCGGGTTTGCGCCGTCGGGTTGGGATTCGCTGACAAAGCAATTGCTGCGCAAGGGATTTGAGTTCAAAGAACTCGAGGCCGCCGGGCTGTCGCGGGAGGGCCGACGGGGTCCGATGGACCGTTTCCACCGCCGTCTGCTGTGGCCGATCCGGGCCAGCGGCAGCGAGGTCATCGGCTTCGGGGCGCGACGCATCTTCGACGACGACACGATGGAAGCGAAATACATCAACACCCCGGAGACCGTGCTCTACAAGAAGTCCTCGGTCTTGTTCGGCCTCGATCTGGCCAAGCGCGACATCGCCAAGGGGCATCAGGCGGTGGTGGTCGAGGGCTACACCGACGTGATGGCCATGCACCTTGCGGGGGTGACCACCGCCGTCGCCTCCTGCGGCACCGCGTTCGGCGATGAACACCTGTCGATGCTGCGGCGACTCATGATGGACGACAACTTCTTTCGCGGCGAGCTGATCTATGTCTTCGACGGCGACGCCGCGGGACGTGCGGCGGCGGTGAAGGCCTTCGAGGGGGAGCAGAACCTTGCCGGACAGTCGTTCGTCGCCGTGGCTGACGACGGGATGGACCCGTGTGATCTGCGGTTGAAGTCTGGTGAAGGGGCGCTACGGGATCTGGTAGCGCGCCGCACACCGTTGTTCGAGTTCGTAATTCGCACCGCGCTTGCCGAAGTTGACCTCGACAGTGCGGAAGGCCGGGTGTCGGCGCTGCGGCGGTGCGTGCCCATGGTGGCCCGGATCAAAGACAGCATGTTGCGCGACGAGTACGCGCGCCGGTTGGCCGGATGGGTTGGCTGGGCTGATGTAGCCCAAGTGATCGCGCGGGTGCGCGAGGAGGCGCAGCAGCGCGGAATGCCGGACCGCGGCAGGCGTCGCACCGGCGGCGCGGAGCAGACCCAGCCGCGCCAGCCACGCACCCAGACCGCGCCTGCAGCCCGGCCCGATCCGGCGGATCCCACCCTGTGGCCACAGCGCGAGGCCCTCAAATCGGCGCTGCAGTACCCCGGGCTGGCCGGGCCGGTGTTCGACTCGTTGGCGGTGGAGAGCTTCACCCATCCCGGCTATGCGGCGGCCAGGGCGGCCATCGGCGCGGCAGGCGGGACGGCTGCGGGGCTGGCGGGCGCGCAGTGGATCGAGGCGGTGCGCGACCAGACGGCGTCGCCCGCGGCCGCCAACCTGGTCAACGAACTGGGCGTCGAGGCGATCAATGTAGACGACGACGACAGATTGTCTCGCTACATCGCGGGGGTGCTGGCCCGGCTGCAGGAAGTGTGGGTCGGCCGCCAGATCGCCGAGGTCAAGTCCAAGCTGCAGCGCATGTCGCCGGTGGAACAGGGCGACGAGTATCACGCATTGTTCGGTGACCTGGTGGCGATGGAGGCCTATCGGCGCAGCCTGCTCGAACAGGCCAGCGGCGACGACCTTACTGCGTGAACGCCTCCGGCAGGTTATGGTGTATCCGCTGTCGGGGACTGTGTGGAGAGGGAGCTGATGACGAACTCAACTCGGCTGATCGCGGGCGCTTTCGTGGCCGCCGCTGTGGCCGTTCCGCTCTATGCCGCGGCAGTGTCGACCGACAGTACTGCGGTCACGGCTTCACCGGCCTGCCTGGCGTGGTTCGGAAACAAGGAGGACGGCAAGTGCCTGTCCTATTCGAATGGCAATGGCGTAAATGTCGGAACGCCTGGGTACAACGGCGGCAACAGCCCTAACAGCGGTTTTTACACGGGACCGCTGCTGCCGTCGCAGAGCTGGAACCAACCGATCGGCTAGCCGTCTTTCTTGGCCATCTTCTCCGGCCGCATCACGTCGGTTTCGGAGTCGATGGGCGTCAGCGTGACCAACGCCGGATCGGGTGACACCCGGTCGGCGATTTTGCGGCGTCCGGCGTCGATCACGGCCTTGGCGGCCGGACTCTCGGTCACCGCTTTGTAGGTCCCGGTGATCTGTTCATATCGGCGCCGGCCGGCCTTCGTACCCAGCACGTAGCCGACTGCCAAAACGACGAGATACCGGATCACAAGGCCCCTCCCGGACGACGGTGTGTTGGGCTCCATCCTGCCTCACAAAGCTGCGAGCGCGAGGGGTGGCGGCGTATTGGCGGCGCCGTTGGCGCGTGCGCTAAAGTCATCTCCTGGTTCGCGGCGGTGTCCGCGTTCAGGCGACGGTCCCCTGTAGCTCAATTGGCAGAGCATTCGGCTGTTAACCGAAGGGTTGCTGGTTCGAGTCCAGCCGGGGGAGC
>JAVRPX010000349.1:0-6408 GCA_032161985.1 Mycobacterium sp. | reverse complement strand
CGGGTCAGGCCAAGCCGCTGCAGCTCGGGCACCAACCCGTCGGTGATCGACGAGATGTAGTTGCGGTTCAAGTCCCAGCCCGGCTTCATGATGAGGAAGCCGTCACCACCGATCTCCTCCATCGTCTCGCCCATCTTGCGGGCGACCTGCTCGGGCGTGCCGATGAACTCGACGCCGGTGGTGGCCCAGTCAATCGCAAGCTGCCGCAACGTCTTTGGTCCTGGGCTCCCGTCGCCGCGCATGAAGTGCTCGAGCGAGCCCCGTTCCCCATTCGTGGTCAGGCCCTCCGGAAGTGGCTTGTCCCAGTCGAACTGCTTGAAATCGATCTCGGTGTTGGACGAGATTCCGGCGAGCTGCTTTTCGATGTAGCTGTCGAGCCCGGTAAGACGGTCAACCTGCGCCCTGGCCTCGGCCTCGCTGGCCGCGACCACAGGTGACACGCAGAACATGAGCTTGACGTCGTCGGGGTTGCGGCCCGCCGCCTTGGCGCGAGCCCGGATGTCGTCGCGGTAGGACTTCATGCCTTCCGTGCCGGTGCCAACGGCGACGATCGCGTCGGCGGCGCGGGCGGCGAAGGCCCGGCCCCGCGGGGAGGCCCCTGCCTGCAGGATCGTCGGCTTGTGTTGCGGGGACGGCACGGTGTTCAGAGGTCCCCGCGACTTGAAGTACTTACCGACGAAGTCGATCGTGCGTACCTTCTTGAAGTCGGCATACGTGTGGGTCTCGTGGTCCATCACCACGGCGTCTTCGTCCCACGAGTCCCACAGTTCGCAGACGAGGTCGTAGTACTCGTCGGCGACGTTGTAGCGCTCGTCGTGCTCGGGCAGCGCGTCCAGGCCGAAGTTCTGCGCGGCCCGGTCCTCGGCCGACGACACGATGTTCCAGCCGAACCGACCCTCGGCGATCGAGTCCACCGTCGAGGCCAGCCGGGCCAACAGGTATGGCGGGTAGAACGATGTCGACATCGTCGCCACCACACCCAACTTCGATGTCTTCGCGGCGATCAACACCGCCAACGGGACGGGGTCATGCTTCGGCGCGAACACGGAGTTCTTCAACGAACCCTCCATCGTGCCGCCATAGGCGTCGGCCACCATCACGGTGTCCTCGATCATGATGTAGTCGAAGCACGCACGTTCCAGGCTTTTCGCCATGTCGACGTAGAACCGGCCGTTGGGCCACTTCGCCATGTCCGGTGAGGCCCACGGTGTATCCCATTCCGGGGGAATGAAATTCATGAACCAGCCGAGGTGGAACTTCTTCGTCATCTCCATCTCCTCATCAAAGGCCCGGACTATGTCTCATCGGATTCGCCGCCGTAGCAACGGCATTACGCCACTTGGCCGGCTGACGGGTTGTCGGCCGCTATCAGAAGGCAGGACGCCAGGTGTCGGATCGTGCCGTCGGTGGAGACAAGCGTCGGAACCTCGCTGTCGCACCGGTCCACCCGTTCTGCACACCGGGGGTGGAACGCGCAACCGGTCGGGATCGCCAGCGGGCTGGCCGGTTCGCCGGGCAGCCGCACCGGCTCGGTTCCCGGGGTCGGAACCGCGGCGAGAAGCGCCTTCGTATAAGGGTGTTGCGGGTTGTTGATGAGTTCCTCGGTCGGTGCAACCTCGACGATCTGGCCGAGGTACATGACCGCGATTCGGTCCGAGATGAACCGCGCGGCGGCCAGGTCGTGGGTGACGAACATGACGGCCATCCCGAGCTCGCGACGCAGTTCCTGCAGGAGGTTCAGCACCGACGCCGCTAGCGACGCGTCGAGCGCAGAGGTCGGTTCGTCGCACAACAGCAGGCGCGGCGGCACGATGATCGCGCGGGCAAGGGCGACACGCTGACGCTGACCGCCGGACAGGCTCGTCGCCTTGACACCCGCGACGTCTGGCGGCAGGCCGACTTGTCGAAGGGCTTGATCGACGCGCTCGCGACGCTCGGAGCGGCCCGTCGTCTTCAGCAGCCGTTCGCCGACGATTTCGCCCACCGTCATCCACGGCGTGAGCGATGCGCCCGCATCCTGGAACACCATCTGTGGCCGTGAACCGACGTAGTTCACAGTCCCGCCTTCTGGCTTCATCAGCCCGGCCACGACGCGCAGCAGGGTCGACTTGCCCGAACCCGATTCGCCGACCACGGCGATGGACTCACCAGGGCCGACGTCGAGGATGACGTGGCGCAACGCATGCAGGCTGTCACGTTTGGTCCAGCCACGCCGTACCGGGAAGCGTTTGTCAATCCCGTTGATCTGCAACGCTGGTCGGCTTTCGTTCAGTTCGAGCATCGGCCGGAACAGCGGCGTGTCCTGGCGGCTCCCTACGTCGGCCGTCGCGTTTTCGACGATGCAGGCCGCCAGGCCGGAATGGGTTGCCGCGGGGACCGGCTCGGGCAGCGCCTCTGAACACGCGGCGATCGCCGCCGGACAGCGCGGCGTGAACGCGCATCCGTTCGGGTGCGCCCGCGGGTCGGGCGGCTGACCCGGCAGGGCGTGAATCGCGCGGCCGAGGGGTAGGTCAAGATCCAGCCGGGAGTTCAGCAACCCGACTGTGTAGGGGTGCGACGGGGCCCGCAGCACCTCGTCCATCGAACCCAGCTCGGCCACCCGGCCGCCGTACATCACCGCGACACGGTCGGCGATCTGAGATGCCACCCCGATGTCGTGGGTGACGACGATGAATGAGGTGCCCAGCTCGTTACATAGGTCGCGCAGCAGGCCAAGCACCTGCGCCTGCACCGTGACGTCGAGGGCCGTCGTGGGTTCGTCGGCGATGACGAGATCCGGCTTGCCCGCAACCGCCATCGCGATCATCACCCGTTGCCGCAGTCCGCCGGAAAGCTCGTGCGGGAAGGCTTTCATCCGCCGCTTCGGGTCCGGCACTCCGACGAGATCGAGCAGCCGCCGGGCCCCTTCGGAATCTCCGGTCGCTTCGCTCACCTGCCTACCCACCCGCATGGTCGGGTCCAGCGAGGTCATCGGATCCTGAAACACCGCGCCCAAGTGGGCCTTTCGCACTTGGCGCCGCTCTTCCGCGGTGGCTGCGACCATATCGATGCCACAAACCTCTGCCCTACCGCTAATGACGGGCGCCGGCTCCCCTGCGAGCAGACCGAGCAGCGCCAGGCCCATCACGCTCTTGCCGGATCCGGACTCCCCCACCAGCGCGAGCACCTCGCCCGGCTGGACGTCCATGCTGACGCCTCGCAGCGCGTGCAACGGCACCCCGCGACGCTCGAAGGTGACGCGTAGATCGTGCACCCTGGCACGGGGGGCCGTACCGTCCGGGCCGACCGCTGCGAGCGCGATGTCCTGTGTAGAGGTGTTCATGGTTAAACCCTCGGTTCCCGTGGGGGTTCGATCGGGCATCGACGCCATGCAATCGCTTGGCATGAGCAAAACCGCAACGGATGACAGAGTTACGTCGCAACTGTGTCCACAAGATTGCGCCGATTGCCGACGAGTGACGGCACCCCGGATCTCCACGGCGCAATAGAAGCTTTACTCCCGGGCCGAGGCTAGGAAATCCGCACCTTGTTGACTGCAGTCATGACTGTCGTCGTTGTAGGAAATCCCAAGCCGATGTCGCGGACCCGGGCCGCGGCCGAGTTGGTCGCCGAGAAGCTGACCGGTGTTGCGCCTCAACACGTTATCGACGTCGTCGACCTCGGCGCCGGACTCCTCGGGTGGGGCGACCCCAAGGTGGCCGAGGCCAAGGCGATCGTGAAATCCGCCGACTCGCTTGTGGTGGCCTCTCCGACCTTCAAGGCCACCTACACCGGCCTGCTGAAATTGTTCCTCGACCAGTTCGGGGCAGGCGAACTCGGTCAGGTCACGACGTTTGCGCTGATGCTCGGCGGCTCGTACACACATGCGCTCGCACCCGAGTTGTCCCTGCGCCCAGTCCTTGTCGAGATCGGCGCCAGCTGCCCGGCGCCAAGCCTGTACCTGCTCGACTCCGATTACGAGGCGTCTGAGGATCTGGAGAAGTGGCTCGAGATCGCTCGTCGGTTCGTCCCGGCGGTGTCGTCATGATCGTCATAGACGACCAGTTCGACCAAGCCCTGCTTCGACAGGCCTTCGGCTGTTTTCCCAGCGGCGTGACCGCCTTCTGCGGCCTACTCGACGGGGTCGCCGAGGGGATGGCGGCGAGTTCGTTCACCTCGGTTTCGCTCGACCCGGCGCTGGTGTCGGTCTGTGTGGCCAATACGTCGACCACCTGGCCGAAACTGGCGGGGCTGGAACGGCTTGGGCTTTCCGTGCTGGCCGGGGACCACGCTCCCATTGCGCGTGCGCTCGCATCGAAGACCGGTGACCGATTCAGCGGCGTCGACTGGATGGCGACCGACAGCGGCGCCGTGTTCGTGCACGGTGCGACGCTGTGGCTGGAGTGCGCGCCCTACAAGCGGATCGAGGCAGGCGACCACGAGATCGTCGTGCTGCAGATCGTCTCACTCGCGATGTATCCCGACATTGCCCCGATGGTCTTTCACCGCAGCAACTTTCACGAGCTGGCCTCGGCCGGTTAGGCCCTCTTGAGGGCTTGCGGCCAGAAGATCGGCGAATAGAACGAGTTGTCCTCGACTCCGGTCACGTAACTATGCGAGATCGTCGAGTTCGGCGGGATGCAGAGCGGGATCCAGATCGCCTCGTCGAGGATGATCCGGCTGCACGTCTGGTAGATCTGCTCTGCCTGTGCCCAGTTCGATTGCGTGACGGCCTCGTCCATCAGCTTGTCGAGCTCGGGGTTCGAATACTGGTAGAAATTCAGCGGTTTGGCGCCGGTGCGCAGCAGGATCCGCAGCGTCGTGTCCAGGTGCAGCGCGTCGCCACCGAGGAAGGACACCAGCATGTCGGGCCGCTTCTCGGGTGGCTGGTTGGGCAGATCGAACTCCTCTGCCACCGGCATCGTCCGCACCGTCACGTCGAGCCCGAACGCCGCGAGCTGATTCTGGATCAGCTCGGCCATCTGCTGGCGGGGCGCCCCACCGTCAGCGCTCCACGCGAGGTCGATTTTCTTCGAAGGGAGTGTGGGAACCATCGCCTTAAGCGCCGCGCTGTCGATCTGAGACGGGAACGGGGCCAGTGCCGGGTTGAGGGTATTCGCCGGCCACATCGCCTCCTGCACCGTCGCCAACCCACCCCATGCCGTGTCGACGATGGCCTTGCGGTCCAGGGCGGTGAGTACGGCCTTGCGCAGGGTCTTGTTCGCGAAGATGCCCGAGGTCGGGTTGAGCCAGATCGCCTCGCCGACGCCGCCGAAGGAGTTGACCACGGCGAACTTCGTGTTCTTCTGGTAGGCGAGCACGTCGGGAATCGCGAAACCCTTTGTCACCATGTCGAATGCGCCGGAGTCCAGCTGCAGCTTCTGGGTTGCGACGCTCGGCGTGATGTCGATGCGAATCGACTTGAACACGGGCTTCTCCCCCCAGTAGTCACCGAAAGCCTCCAGCGTGTAGTGGCTGCCGGTGACGAACTCCTTGAAGATGTACGGTCCTGTGCCCGCGTCGTGGGTCTTGAGCCATTCCTGCGCCATATCGTCGCCGACGGCGTTCTTGGCCACTGCCGCTGGGCTGACGGCGAACGGCTGCCACGGGCAGGCCAGGTAGTGAAGGAACGCGTTGTTCGGCTCCTTGAGCGTGACGACGAACGTCGTCGGGTCCGGCGCCTCGGTCTTGACCACGCCCGCAACCATGTAGGCCGGGCCCTGATTGATCTTCCCGCGACGGTCGAAGCTCTTGGTCCACGCCTCCGCGTCGGCGATCGTTCCGTCGTGGAACTTCACGCCTGCTTGCAGCGTGAACGTATATGTCAGTTGGTCCGGTGAGACCGTCCACGACTTCGCCAGACTCGGGAGGAAGTCCGACGTGCCGGGCTTGTAGCGCACGAGTCCCTCGTAGGCCGACTCCATGACCTGGACGCCCTCACCCTCGTACATGATGTCGGGGTCGGGAACCTGCATGTCGGCGAGGAACGGCATGCGCAAGACGAGTGTCCCGCCGCTCCCTGCGCCGCTCGGTGCCCCACCGCACGCGGCGATCAGAGCCGCGAGGCTGATACCGCCGACAGTGATTCCACCCGCCTTCAGGAAGGCGCGGCGGTCCCACTGCTGACCGGACGGGATGGGATGCGGGTGTGTCGTGTCGAACACGAATGCCTCCTACTTGGGTCATCTCTCGACCTGAGAGCACGGCATTCGCTGGCGTGCGTTTCCCGGCAGTTAATCGGCGACGTGTGACGCAACCGCGTCGAGTCAATGCACCGTGTATTACGCCGGGATTTCGACGGTGACTAGAACTCCAGAAGGTTCTCGCGAAACGTGCTGTGGTTGTAGCCGTCCCGGATGAGGTCGCGTTTCCGCAGCGCCGGCGCCAGGCCGTCGGCGATCTCGGCGATATTGCGCCGGGTGACGATCG
>JAVRPX010000348.1:0-5896 GCA_032161985.1 Mycobacterium sp. | reverse complement strand
TGGTCGTTGCTCCTTTCGTGTGGGCCGATAACACCTGCGATTTCTGCACCGAAGGTCTGCAAATCTCCTGCCGCCACGGCGGACAGTGGGGCTCGCCGGGTGTCGACGGAGGCCAGGGTGAGGCGGTCCGCGTTCCACAGGCACAGGGGACGCTGGTCAAGCTGCCCGTCGCCGAGGATTCAGCGCTGATGCCGTCGCTGCTGACGCTGTCGGATGTGTTCTGCACCGGCCACCACGGGGCAGTGACTGCACGCGTGCAGCCGGGCCGTTCGGTGGCTGTCGTCGGCGACGGCGCGGTGGGGCTCTGCGCGGTGCTCGCCGCTAAGCGACTCGGCGCCGAGCGGATCGTGCTGATGGGCCGCCACTTCGACCGCACCGATCTCGGCCGCGAATTCGGCGCCACCGATGTCGTTGCCGAGCGCGGCGACGAAGGTGTGGAGAAGGTCCGCGAGTTGACCAGAGGTGACGGCACCCATGCCGTGATCGAATGTGTTGGCACCGAACAGTCGCTGGCCACGGCGTTCGGGGTAGTCCGCGACGGAGGCATCGTCAGCAGGCTGGGCGTCTCGCAGTACACACAGGTGCCGATGGGTTTCGACACGATGATGCGCAATATCACCCTCACCGGTGGCGTCGCACCCGCGCGGGCCTACATCGAGGAACTGATGCCCGATATCCTCGACGGGAGGATGGAGCCGGGACAGGTCTTCGACCGCACGATCGGTCTGGACAAGGTGCCCGACGGCTACCGCGCGATGGCCGACCGCGAATCACGGAAAGTGCTGATCCAACCGTGACGCCAACAACTTCAAGAAGGGACTGCATGATGAAACACGTCAACCTTAGGGATCTGGAGGTCTCCCGGATCGGTCTGGGTGCCATGGGCATGTCATCTGGCTACACCGGCGCCGGCAGCGACGACGCGCAGTCGATCCGCACCATTCACCGGGCACTCGAGCTCGGTGTCACGCTCATCGACACCGCCGAGATCTACGGTCCCTACATCAACGAGGAACTCGTCGGGCGCGCCATGAAAGGCCGCCGTGATCAAGCCGTCATCGCCACCAAGTTCGGCCTCGTCTCCCATGCCGGTCCCGGTCCGTGGACGCTGGACAGCACGCCAGCGAATATCCGCACCGCGGTGGAGGGTTCGCTGAAGCGGTTGGACACCGACTACATCGATTTGTATTACCAGCACCGCGTTGATCCGAACACCCCGATCGAAGACACCGTCGGCGCATTGGCCGAACTCGTCACCGAAGGCAAGGTCCGCCACATCGGTCTGTCCGAGGCCGGCGTGGACACGATCCGTCGTGCCAACGCCGTGCATCCGATCGCGGCACTGCAATCCGAATACTCGCTGTGGACCCGCGACCCTGAGGCGGCCGTCCTGCCGTTGCTGCGGGAACTCGGCATCGGGTTCGTATCGTATTCACCGCTGGGGCGAGGCTTCCTGACGGGCACAATTCGCTCCACCGAGCATTTGGACAGCGACGACGCCCGTGCCACCAACCCTCGCTTCAGCGACGAGAACTTCGAGCACAACCTGCGCCTCGCCGACGAGGTCGCAGCCATCGCAACAGAGGTCGGTGCCACACCAGCGCAGGTCGCCATCGCGTGGCTGTTGACCAAGGGCGATGACATCGTACCGATCCCCGGCACCAAACGCGTTGCGCGCCTTGAGGAGAACGTCGGTGCCGACGCGGTCGAACTGACCGGCCAACAGCTCGAGAAACTCGAGAACCTCGCCCCCGCCGCCGGCGAGCACCACAACGAAGAACAAATGCAGATGATTGAGCGCTGAGCATGGAACTCCAGCCCAACCAGCCGTCCACCAAGGGACCTGCCGTCGCCTGAGCAGGTCGTTTTCTCACGTCGCAGTACGATGCCTGTGACATGAGAGGCGCCGACGAGGACAAGAGCAACTTCCGCCAACGCCTCCTTGATGCCCTTGAGGAGGGCATTGCCGAGGACGGCTACCCGCGCACCACGGTCGCCGATATCGTGCGGCGGGCGAGGACGTCGCGGCGCACCTTCTACGAACACTTCGACAGCAGGGAAGCCTGCTTCGTCGCACTCCTCACGGACGCGAACGCCGAGCAGGTCCGGCAGATATCGGCCGCCGTCGATGCGACCGCGCCGTGGCGAAGCCAGGTCCGGCAGGCGGTCGAGGCGTGGATCTCGTCAGGCGAATCCCGGTCCTCACTGATGCTGAGCTGGATCCGCGACGTGCCGTCGTTGGGCGCCGCTGCGCGCGGCTTGCAGCGTGATGCGATGGAGAACTTCATCGGGATGGTTCGGACATTGGGCGATAACGCCGAGTTCCGCGCCGCGGGCGTCGGTCCATTCTCCCGGCAACGCATCATCATGCTGCTTGGTGGCCTGCAGGAACTCACGGCGATCACCGTCGAGGAGGGTGGCCGGATGAGCGACGTCACTGAGGAAGCGGTGGACGCGTCGATTGCGCTGCTTGCTCCGCGAGTTCAGCCGCACTAGTTGGTGACGGTAGTCGCCTTTAACACATCGGTGTCCGTCGCTCTTCCTTCTACGTTAGGCGTGACCGACGACCTCACGTCGATGGCAGCGGCCGGAGCCGGCGCACACTTGTGGGAACGCAGTTCGCTTCGGCCCGACGACGTCGACGACGCCCAACTCGACGACGGCTTCTCCATCCTGGTCCTGGTGTGGCTGGAGGCGCTGGGCTTCTGCACGCGAGGTGGCGCCGCGGAATTCGCGGCCTCCGGCGAGCTGTCCGCGGGTGGCCGTCGCCAACGACGGCGGACCGATCGCAGGCCGCCTGCTGCTCACCGCTGAATCAACAAGCTGACGTACTCGCCGGGCTAAGAATCGACCTGCCACACTTGGGTGCCAGCCATCAAAGGAGAGATGCCGATATGAGTCTGTACGCAGTGGTTGATCCCGCGACTGGCGACGTCGTCAAGGAATTCCCAACCGCCACCGACGAGCAGATGGAGCAGGGGCTGGCCGGGGCCAGCCGGGCATACCGGGAATGGTCCAAGAAGTCGGCCCTCGACGAGCGCGCCGCACTGATCCGTCGCGTCGCCGAGTTGCACAACGAACGCAAGGACGACCTCGCCAAGATCATCCAGCGGGAGATGGGCAAGCCCTTGGACCAGTCGGTCGGCGAAGTCGAATTCAGCGCCTCCATCTACGAGTTCTACGCCGACAACGCCGCGAAGTTCCTTGCCGACGAGCCGATCGACCTGCTCGACGGTAAAGGCAGCGCGTTGATCCGTCGCAGCGCGGTCGGCGTGCTGCTGGGCATCATGCCGTGGAACTACCCGTATTACCAGGTCGCCCGGTTCGCCGGCCCCAACCTGGTTTTGGGGAACACCATCGTGCTCAAACATGCTCCGCAATGCCCGGAATCGGCGGCTGCACTTCAGCAGATCTTCCTTGACGCCGGTTATCCCGAAGGCGCCTACGTCAACGTCTACGCCACCAACGAACAGATAGCCGAGGCGATCGCCGACCCCCGGGTGCAGGGTGTCTCGCTGACCGGCTCGGAGCGAGCAGGCGCTGCCGTCGCCGAGATCGCAGGCCGCAACCTGAAGAAGGTCGTGCTGGAACTCGGCGGCTCGGATCCATTCATCCTGCTGTCCTCCAATGACCTGGACGCGACGGTCGAGGCCGCGGTGGACGGCCGGTTCGAGAACACCGGACAGGCCTGCAATGCCGCCAAGCGGTTCATCGTCGTCGACAGTGTCTACGACGAGTTCCTGGAGAAGTTCACCGCCAAGGTCAAGGAGAAGGCCGACGGCCTGGCCCCGTTGTCGTCCGTGGCGGCCGCCGAGCGTCTGGCCGAGCAGGTCGACCGTGCCGTCGCCGACGGCGCCACGCTGGTGTCCGAGGGTGAGCGCAAGGGTGCCTTCTTCCCGCCCGGTGTGCTCACCAACGTCTCGCCCGACTCGGCGTCCTACAAGGAGGAGCTGTTCGGCCCGGTCGCCACGGTGTACAAGGTGTCCTCCGAGGACGAGGCGGTCGAGCTGGCCAATGACACCCCGTTCGGTCTGGGCTCGTATGTGTTCACCAGTGACGCCGATCAGGCCAAGCGGGTTGCCGACATGATCGACGCCGGAATGGTTTTCGTCAACGCCGTGGGCGCCGAGGGTGTCGAGCTTCCGTTCGGCGGCATCAAGCGCTCCGGTTTCGGACGCGAACTGGGCCGGTTCGGCATCGACGAGTTCGTCAACAAGAAGCTCATCCGAATCGGATGATCAACCGTTCCTGCCTGCCACCTAGTTCGGCCAGGGGCGGCGCTTGACCATCGCGCCGCCGTCGACTCGCAGCTGCATGCCGGTGACGTACCGCGACTCATCAGACGCCAGGTAGAGCACTGCGTTGCTGATGTCTTCTGCTTCCACATAGGGAATCGGCATGGCTTGCAGCACAGGGAAGGCCTCTTCGGCGGCCTCGCGAGTCGGGTTCTTGACGCCGGGCAGGAACTGCTCGTAGATCGGCCTGCTGTGCAGCATGTCGGTGTTGACGTTGGTGGACCCGTTTGCCGCGGTAGTCAAGGTCCTCCGGCCAGTGCTGGGGGTGGATCACCGGCCCGCGAAAGTGTTCAACGCCAGGGAATTTCGGGCTGAAACCCTCGTCGTAGCGGTAGTAGCCGGTGCAGACGTACAGAAACGAGCACCTGATCGTGACCAGCGCATCAGGTATCTGTGCGATGCACCTGCACGGTCCAGCGCGCCTCATCGATGTCCCAATTCGCATTCGCCACACGGTGATTCAGCCGAATGAGCCGCTGCACGTCGAAGGCCTGAGCCGTGTCGTGGATGTAGCGCAGGAACGCTAGGCCCGTCTGCGATCGCTTCGCATTGGTCCATGGCCGGAACCGGTAGCCGAGCGTGAACATGTCCGAGTCCGACCGGATGCCCGGGTAGCGGAACAGGTCCCAGGTTCCGCCGACGGCGTCGCGAGCTTCGAGGCACCTCTCGTCAGCCCAGCTGGTACGACCAAGCACCAGTCTCGGTACCAGACGGTGCCGCTATTGGACTCGTGTGCAAAGGGGCTTGTGGAGATCGGTACCAAGGCGTACCGTGACTCGGTACCTTGGAGTACCACCACGGAGGTGACGAGATGGCTGTGGCAACCACGGACCCGGTGCGACTGCCGCCTGCGCCGCGGATACCGAAGCTCCTGCAAGGCGTCGGCTTTGTCGCCGCCCGAGAGAAATCGGTCGCCGCACTGGCCAAGCGATACGGGTCGGCGTTCACGCTGCGGCTGCCGATCTTCGGGGAGACCGTTGTGGTCAGCGACCCGGTGTTGATCAAGGATCTGTTCACCACCAACACCGATCTCATCGCCAGGGCGGGTGTACTCGGTGAGATGTTCGGTCCCGGCTCGATATTCAGCCTCGACGGCACCGAACATCGCGAACGCCGCAAGCTTCTCGTCCCGCCGTTCCACGGCAAGCGGATGGTCTCCTACGAAGCGATCGTCGAAGAAGAGGTGTTGCGCGAGACAACGTCGTGGCCCGAAGGCAGGGAATTCGAAACCATGCCGTCGATGATGCGCATCACCCTCAACGCGATCCTGCGGACGGTGTTCGGCGCCGAGGGCTCCGCGCTCGACGAACTGCGTGAGCTGTTGCCGCCGATGGTGCTGAATGCCTCGCGGCTGGCCGTGATGCCTCCGATCGTGCGCCGTGACTTCGGCGCGTGGAGCCCTGGCGGGAAGCTGACGTCCTATCGCCGGCGCTACGACGAGGTCATCGCGCGGCTGATCTCCGACATCCGAAATGACCCGAAGTTCGACGACCGCAACGATGTCCTCTCGCTGATGCTGCAGGCACGCTATGAGGACGGCTCACCGATCTCCGATGACCATGTCGCCGATGAGCTGCTGACCCTGCTGGCCGCCGGCCATG
>JAVRPX010000347.1:0-2638 GCA_032161985.1 Mycobacterium sp. | reverse complement strand
AGGCGATGACGAGTGTCGCCGACGGCGCCAGCGCGCACAGCGCGGAGGACAAGCCGAACAATGCGATGCCCGCCAAGAGGGCACATCGACGCCCGAAGATGTCGCCGATGCGGCCCGCGGGCACCATGAATGCGCCCAGCGCGAGCATGTAGACGCTGATCACCCATTGCAGGTCGGTTGCAGTGCTGTTCAGATCGATTGCCATCCGCGGTAACGCGAGATTCATGGCGAAGTAGTCGATTTGCACGCAGAACAGCGCCATCGAGACGGCCGCGAGGATCCACCGGAAACGCACAGGGTCTTCCGTTGCGGTCACCGCCCGACGATAAGGCTCACGACCGCCGGTTTGGCGCTAATCTGACACGCGAACCGGGCAAAACGACAGGAGCGTGGCAGATGTTAGGGCGTTACATCAAGTCTCAGATCATTGTCCTCGTCTGTGGCGGCCTCGTCGGTCCCATCTTTTTGGCGGTCTACTTCGCGACGGGCCAGAGCGGCCTGTTGAAGTGGATGTTCTGGGTCGGCCTTCTCATCACCGCCGCGGATGTGCTGATCGCGCTGGCGCTGGCGAACTTCGGCGCTAAGTCGGACGCGAAAACGCAGGCCCTTGAGCAGAGTGGCGTTCTGGCATTGGCGCAGGTTGTCGGCATCCACGAGACGGGCACCCGCATCAACGAGCAGCCGTTGGTGAAGCTCGACCTGCAGATCTCCGGTCCCGGCATCTCACCGTTCGCCACTCAAGACCGGGTGATCGCGTCGATCACGCGACTGCCCATGATCACCAACCGCAAGCTGGTCGCACTCGTCGATCCCACCACGAATCAGTATCAAATCGACTGGGAGCGAAGCGCTTTGGTCGGCGGCCTGATGCCGGCGACCTTCACCATTGCCGAGGACAACAAGACCTACGACCTGAGCGGTCAAGCGGGCCCGCTGATGGAGATCCTGCAGATCCTCAAGGCCAACGGCATCAACATGAACAACATGATCGACCTGCGCTCCAACCCGGCGGCCCGTGCGCAGGTACAGGCCGTGGTCCGGCGGGCGGCGGCGGGGCAACAGGCACCGGCGGCCGCACCCGCTGCTCCGTATGTAGCGCCGCCCGCACCGCCCGAGCCGACGACCGCGCAGCGGCTGCAGGAACTGGAAACCCTGCGCGCCACCGGCGCGATTTCCGACGCCGAATACAACGCCAAACGTCAGCAGATCCTGACCGATCTCTAACCCGATCGTCCGCGGGGTCGTCGCGGATGTGGTGTCCTTGGCAAGTGGGTCGTCAGCCATTCGGCGACCCGCTGCACGAGAGGAACTGCAGTGACGAATCCGTCTGCTAATTACGGGGTTTACTCCGAGGTCGGCAAACTGCGCAAGGTTCTGGTGTGCTCGCCAGGCCTCGCGCATGAGCGGCTAACCCCGACCAATTGCGACGACCTGTTGTTCGACGATGTGCTGTGGGTACAGAACGCCCGTCGAGACCACTTCGACTTCATCGACAAGATGCGCGACCGCGACGTCGAGGTGGTCGAACTGCACGATGTGCTCACCGAGACCATGAAGGACCCGGCCGCCAAGGCCTGGCTGCTGGATCGCAAGATCGTACCCAACGAGGTGGGCCTCGGTCTGGTCGACGACACCCGCGGGTTTCTCGATTCGCTGCAGCCGCGCCGGCTCGCGGAGCTGCTGATCGGCGGCATGTCCACCAGAGATCTGCCGGCCGAACTGCGGTCCGGCTACCGCGCGTTGGCGCGCGAAAGTACCGGTGTCACAGAGTATTTGATGCCGCCTCTGCCGAATACGCTGTACACTCGCGACACCACCTGCTGGGTCTACGGAGGGGTGACGCTCAATCCGTTGTTCTGGCCGGCACGGCATGACGAGACATTGCTGATGAAGGCGATCTATGAATTCCATCCCGATTTCGTCGGCTCGCGCGTGTGGTGGGGCGATCCCGAGCAGCAGTGGGGGATGGCCACTATCGAAGGCGGCGACGTACTGGTGCCCGGCAACGGGATCGTGATCATCGGGATGAGCGAGCGCACGTCGCGGCAGGCCATCACGCAGGTGGCCGCGACGTTGTTCACCGAAGGTGCGGCCAGCCAGGTGATCGTGGCGGGCATGCCCAAACGGCGTGCGGCCATGCACCTGGACACCATCTTCACGTTCGCCGACCGCGACGTGGTGACCATCTATCCCGAAATCGTGGACGCGATGCAGACCTTCACCCTGCACCCCAGCGACAACGACGTCGGTGTGGAGGTCGTCGAGGCGGACAAGCCGTTCGTCGAGGTGGTGGCCGCCGGCCTGGGGCTCGGCAAGCTACGGGTGGTCGAGACCGGCGGCACCGCCTACGACTCCGAACGCCAGCAGTGGGACAGCGGCAACAACCTTGTCGCCGTCGAACCCGGCGTGGTCTTCGCCTACGACCGCAACACCCACACCAACACGCTGCTGCGCCGGGCGTGCATCGAAGTGATCACCATCGTCGGCGCCGAACTCGGCCGCGGGCGCGGTGGCGGCCACTGCATGACCTGCCCGCTGATCCGGGACCCCGTCTACTGAGGTGGACGGCGACTAGAACACGTTCCAGTTCGGCTGTTAGCCTGGTCCGCAGGCTCACGAAAGGAGCAGCGGTGACGGC
>JAVRPX010000346.1:0-3606 GCA_032161985.1 Mycobacterium sp. | reverse complement strand
GACGACCGCAACAAGAACCCCGGCGAAGACATCGTGACTCAACTGGTGGAGGCCGACATCGAAGGCGAGAAGCTCTCCGACGACGAGTTCGGCTTCTTTGTGGTGATGCTCGCGGTGGCAGGCAACGAGACGACCCGCAACTCCATCACCCATGGCATGATCGCGTTTTCCCAGAACCCCGACCAGTGGGAGCTCTACAAGCGGGAACGTCCGGAGACCGCTGCTGACGAGATCGTCCGATGGGCCACCCCGGTCTCGGCGTTCCAGCGCACCGCCCTCGAGGACGCCGAGCTGGGCGGCGTGGAGATCAAGAAGGGTCAACGGGTGGTGATGTCCTACCGTTCGGCCAACTTCGACGAAGAAGTGTTCGAAGACCCGCACACGTTCAACATCCTGCGCAGCCCCAATCCGCACGTTGGCTTCGGCGGCACTGGCGCGCACTATTGCATCGGTGCGAACCTGGCCAGGATGACCATCAACCTTATTTTCAACGCGATCGCTGACCGCATGCCAGATCTCAAGCCGATCGGTGAGCCCGAGCGGCTGAAGTCGGGTTGGCTCAACGGCATCAAGCACTGGCAGGTGGACTACACCGGTAAGTGTCCGGTCGCCGGCGAGCCGGCGAATCAGACCGCAGCTCACTGAGCGCCGCAACGAATCAAGGAGGATTCGGGTGGATTTCACACCGGACCCGGAGCAGCAGGCTGTCGCCGATGTCGTGACGTCCGTGCTGGACCGGGACAACAGCTGGGATGCCTTGGTCGCAGGGGGTGTGACGGCGTTTGGCGTGCCCGAGCGCCTCGGCGGTGACGGCCTCGGTCTATCCGAGGTGGCGACCGCGCTGACCGAGATCGGCAGGCATGGCGCCGTCAGCCCTGCGTTGGCCACGCTCGGCCTTGGCACCACCGTGCTGCTTGACCTGGCGTCCGACGCGCAGCAGGACCGCTACCTCGCGGGGGTCGCGAAGGGTTCGGTGCTGACCGCGGCGCTGAACGAACCGGGTGCACCGCTGCCGGACCGGCCCGCGACGACCTTCGTCAATGGCAGGCTGAACGGCACCAAGGTCGCGGTTCCGTATGCGGGGCAAGCGGAGTGGATCGTTGTAACCGCGGACAGCGCCGTCGTGGTCGTGTCGCCGAACGCCGACGGTGTGCGGTTGACCAAGACGCCGGCGTCCAATAGCGGCGACGAGTACACCGTGACGTTCTCCGATGCCGAGGCCGACGGGGTGCTCGAGGGCGCCAAGGTGCACCGGGTAAATCAGTTGGCGCTGGCTGCGATTGGAGCGTTCGCATCCGGCCTTGTCGCGGGTGCGCTGCGGCTGACCGCGGACTATGTGGCCAGCCGACATCAGTTCGGCAAGCCGCTTTCGACATTCCAGACGGTCGCCGCACAGCTTGCCGAGGTCTACATTGCATCGCGCACACTGACTTTGGCCGCGACGTCGGTCGTGTGGCGGCTGTCGGAGGGTCGTGACGCGGACGACGATCTCGACGTCCTCGGCTACTGGCTGGCCTCACAGGCACCCCCGGTGATGCAGATCTGCCATCACCTGCACGGCGGCATGGGTATGGACATCGACTATCCGATGGACCGGTATTACTCCACGATCAAGGACCTGGCCCGGCTGGTGGGCGGTCCGTCGCATCGCCTCGATCTGGTGGGAGCGCAATGTTCATCGAACTGACACCCGAGCAACGGCAACTGCAAGCCGAAATGCGGCAGTACTTTTCGAACCTCATCTCGGGCGACGAGTACAAAGAGATGGAAGCCGACCGGCACGGCAAGGCCTACCGGGCGGTGATCAAGCGGATGGGCTCCGACGGCAAGCTCGGCGTCGGCTGGCCCAAGGAATTCGGCGGGCTCGGCTACGGACCGATCGAGCAGCAGATCTTCGTCAACGAAGCCCACCGCGCCGATGTCCCGCTGCCCGCAGTCACGCTGCAGACGGTCGGGCCGACTCTGCAGAGGTTCGGCAGCGAGGAGCAGAAGAAGAAGTTCCTGCCGGGCATCCTCACCGGTGACGTTCACTTCGCGATCGGCTACACCGAACCGGAGGCGGGCACCGACCTCGCTTCGTTGCGCACCACCGCGGTTCGGCACGGCGACGAGTACATCGTCAACGGGCAGAAGGTCTTCACCACCGGCGGCCACGACGCGGACTACATCTGGCTGGCATGCCGCACAGATCCGGAAGCGGTGAAGCACAAGGGCATTTCGATTCTCATCGTCGACACGAAGGATCCTGGCTACTCCTGGACGCCGATGATCCTGTCGGACGGCGCGCACCACACCAATGCCACGTACTACACCGACGTTCGGGTTCCCGCCGACATGCTGGTCGGCGAGGAGAACGGCGGCTGGCGGCTGATCACCACCCAGCTCAACAACGAGCGGGTGATGCTCGGCCCCGCAGGCCGGTTCGCCAGCATCTACGACCGGATACACGCGTGGGCGTCCAAGCCGGGCGGCAACGGCGTGACGCCGATCGACCACGAGGATGTGAAGCGCTCGCTCGGCGAGATTCACGCGATCTGGCGAATCAACGAGTTGCTCAACTGGCAGGTGGCCGCCGGCGGTGACGACATCAACGTGGCCGACGCCGCTTCGACCAAAGTGTTTGGTACCGAGCGCGTTCAGTACGTCGGCCGGCTGGCTGAAGAGATCGTCGGTAAGTACGGCGACCCAGCCGAACCGGACACCGCCGAGCTGCTGAAGTGGCTCGACAGTCAGACAAAGCGCAATCTGGTGATCACGTTCGGCGGCGGTGTGAATGAGGTGATGCGCGAAATGATTGCAGCGTCGGGCCTGAAGGTGCCGAGGGTGCCCCGATGATTGGCGATGAGCGCTTGCGCGAAGAGCACACTGTAGCGGACATCCAAAAGGCGGCCGAGCGGGTCAAGGCCGAGGGCAAGAGCAAGCCAAGGGCAGGTCGCCATCCGGTCAACCAGCCGATGGTCGATCACTGGCTCGACGCGATCGGGGACAAGAACCCGATCTACGTTGACGAGGCGGCCGCCAAGGCTGCTGGTCACCCAGGCATCGTCGCTCCGCCTGCGATGATCCAGGTCTGGACGATGTTCGGCCTCAGCGGAAGTCGCCCGGATGACGACCCGCTGGGCAAGATGATGGATCTGTTCGACGACGCGGGTTACATCGGTGTCGTCGCGACCAACTGTGAGCAGACCTACCACCGGTATCTGCGGCCGGGTGAGGAGGTCAGCGTTGCCGCCGAGCTGACCGACGTCGTCGGACCGAAGCGGACCGCGCTTGGCGAGAGCTTCTTCATCACCCAGAAGATCACCTGGCAGGTCGGTGACGAGGACGTCGCCGAGATGATGTGGCGCATCATGAAGTTCAAGCCCGCCGATCAAGAGGCGGCTGCTTCGCCCGTCCCGGACGATCTCGATGCCGACTCGATGATGCGGCCTGCGTCGTCGCGAGATACGAAGTTCTTCTGGGACGGTATCAACGCGCACGAACTGCGCATCCAGAAGCGGCCCGACGGCAGCCTGCAGCATCCGCCGGTGCCCGCGCTGTGGCAGGACAAAGAAGTCCCGACCGACTACGTGGTCGCCAGCGGTAAGGGCACGGTGTTCAGCTTCG
>JAVRPX010000345.1:0-5671 GCA_032161985.1 Mycobacterium sp. | reverse complement strand
TACGTCAGTCGACCGGGATATTTGTCGCAGACACCGGACGAGTTCTACACGTCTGATTTCGTGGTGCCGATCTAGGGTCGGGGCCCCTCGTAGTCGATCATCGGCTCCTGCTTGACCACCGCGCCGCCGACCGTGACCCGCAGCTCTGCGGGGGAGATCGAGTAGGTGGCGCCCGCGTTCTGCGCAATGAACCCGTGCGTCGACGTGCTTCGGGCCGAAGTCTTGAGCACCGCGTCGTCACTGAGCCGAACGCCCCGATAGCCGTATCGACCGGTGCGGACGCCACAGATCACGACGAGTGATCCCGGTGTCCTGCCGATCGCGACAGCCGTCTCGGTTCCGTCGCAGCGGGCGCCGGAGTTGACGAAGCCCCTGTCGTCGACCGCGAAGGGGTCAGGCGGTGCGACCGGTGCGGGTGCCGGCAGAGCCGCAGAGGGTGGCGGGCTTGAGGCGATCGGCGTCGGCAGACGGGCGTTCGGCTGCGAAACCGGCTGGTGGGTAGCCCACTTCACCAACGCGCCGACGGATACGACGAGCGCCGCGAGGAGGACCGCCGATCCGCCGAAGGCCAGGCGCCTGCGCAGGAGAAGTCGGTGTGGAGGAGGCTGCTTTCGATGTCGGCCGCGGGATCGGGAAGGTTGCGTCAGATATCCCGAGCTGGTGACCAAGGTCGCTCCCGTCATGCAACTTCGTGCACTGGTTGTGCGAACATTCTGCACGAGATGTCCCGTGCGAAAACCCGCGGCTAGGCTGCTGCCGGCGATATCCGAATCATGTTGATTCACTGAGGGATTTGCTAGCTATGCTTCGCGCCGCTGGAACTGCGATTACGGTGGCCGCGTGTCGGTAGGCCCTACCAAAGAAAGTCGCTTAGAGATGGGCTGCGCGCTCGCGTGGTGTCTGTGCCTGGTCTCGATCGGCCTCTCGGCGGGCGCTACCGCTGGCCCGTCGCGCGCCGCCGACTGCGACACGGTGCCGACTGGCGTCGAAACTCAAGACTCTCGGCTGTATTTCGAGGTACCGCCGCGGCTGATGCCCGATCCACAGTTCGATGGACGCCCGGCCAGCCTCGAGGTGCACCGCGTCCGACCCGTGTACGCCGTCAAGTGTCAGGACGTCCCCAGCCGGGCCGCGGTTTTCATCCACGGCCGCATCGTGACCGGCCCGGTGGCGTTCGACCTGCGGTACCCGGCCCCCGGCGGGGGCACGCTGAGCGTGCAGGAAGCGTTGGCGTGGGCAGGAATCGACACATTCGCTCCGAGCCTGCTCGGCTACGGCCGGTCGACGACATTCCAGACCGGCCTGGACGATCCCGGCAATGCGAGCCTTCGACCCTATGCAACGACGGAACCTGCCCGTACGCGGAGGGATGCGACAGCACCCACAATCCCGTGTTCACGGTGGACCAACAGGGATCCGATACCCTCATGAACCCCCTTGGCGAACAACGTCCCCCGCATAGCAGTGCCACTCGGTTCGCCAGTACCGATGTCTGGGTCCGCGATATCCGGCAGGTGATCGAGGACGCGATCGCGCGGGCCCAGCCGACCGACGGCAAGGTGACGTTGGTCGGTTACTCGCTCGGCGCTCTGCGGGTTGGACGGGCCCTGGACGCCGCGAAGTTTCCCGAGATCGTTTCACGAGTCAACCGGGTCGCCTTCCTGTCGCCGGTCTTCGGCGGACCGACGGAGGAGACCCGACCGGCGGGGGGCTTTGTCACATTCCCGCTGGCGCTCATCGAGCGGCCGGAAGTTGTTGAGAGCGACAGGATGCCGAATCCCGAGCGCGACGCGGTGTTTACGGGCCACAGGATCGACGGCAGCACCGACTACGCGTGGACTCAATTGATGGACCACGATGTGGTCGGACGCAGCTGGGGCGGCACAGATCCTGGCCATCCGGCGGGGGTGTTGCGCTCGCCGACCTTCTCCTCTTACGGCTGGAACACCGAGGTTGCGGCACAACTGGTTCCACCCACACTGGTCATGCAGGAACTCGACGACACCGACATACCGGGCGGCACCGGCAACGCGCCCGCGATCTATCATTCGCTGCCGACGTCGATGACGAACAAGGTGTTGGTTCGGCTGGATTGTGCAACGCACGCGATGATGTGGGAAGGCTGCTCGAACTTGGCCCGGTGTATTCCTGACTCGGGGATTCCCTACGGCCGCCCGCCCGAACGACGTTGGGCGGGGCCACATTCCACGATCAAGACCGCCCTCATCGAGTGGATCACCAACGGAACGTTCGACCATACCCCTATCGGCAAGTTCATCGTCGACGCCAGCGGCGTAGCGCGGCCCCAACGAGCGTGAGCCAGTCACGTCATGCGGACACGACGACGGTCAGCTCATCTCCCCGACGTTCCACCCGCATGCCTGCGCGCCGCGCGACTCCTGCCACCTGTGCGGCGTCGTCGGGCTCGGACCTCGTGGTGGCCAGGGCGCGAGCCAGCCGACCCTTGTGCGCCTTGTTGAAATGACTCACCACGGTGCGCCTGCCGTCGGCATGCTCGGCCAGAAGCTCGACCTTGACCGCGCCGGGCAGCCTTCCGAGCGCCGCGTAGGAACCGGATCGCAGATCGACGACCAGTTCACTCGACGCGATCTGCGCCAGCACCGGTTCGAGCACCGGCCGCCATCGCACACCCAACGTTGGTTGTCCTGGCAGCTTCGACGTCGCGGAAAGCCGGTAGGCGGGCACCGGATCGTCCGCGCGCAGCAGCCCGAATAGGGCAGAGCCGACCGCAAGCCGGGCTCGGGCACGAGCTGCGGGTGAGTCGCGCAGCGATCCGATATCGAGCGCGTCGTACAGCACGCCGGTGTAGCGGTTGATCGCGGGCAGCGTCGCTGCGCTGCGCAGTGCAGCGTTGCGCTCGATCTCGGCGTGCTGTGACGCGGAGATGCCCAGCGCGCGCAAGCAGGCCGAATGATCACCTGCCAGCTCGACGAGTTCGTCGATCAGCGCGTCACGCAATGGCCCTAGCTCGGGGGAGCTCAGCGCCTCAACGCGCAGAGGCGGCCTGTCGCCGCCGACGCGCTTGGTCTCTGACGGCGGCAGCAGCACGATCACGGTCGAGACGCTAGCCGAGGGCCTGAACGGCTACCGATCCGTGCCGGGTCAGGCAGGCGCAGGGATATCCACCGGTGCCTGCGGCGCGAACGGATCCTCCGGCGGGGGCGGCGGCGCGAACGGATCCGCGGGCGGGGGAGGCGGCGCCATAACCGGCTCCGGCGCGGGCGGCGGCGCCATCGGTGGTTCGGGCGCGGGCGGCGGCGCCATGAACGGATCCGGCGCGGGCGGCGGACCCATCGGCACCTCGCCTGCCATCATGACCACCGGCGCCTCGGGGGCCATCGGCTCGTCCACCGGCATCGGCAGGAACATGTGGTGGCCGAATTGCTTCTGGAAGGCGCCACCGCCACCGATGCGCACCCCACCGCCTTCACCGGACGAGACAGGGGTTCCATCGGGAAGCGTCGCAGCGGTGTGGCCACCGTTCCAGCCGACATTGAGGGCACCGGGTTGCGACCCGTACTCAAAGCCACGGGCGAGCAGAGCCCGTTCGATATTGCCGGTGTTGAACCGATCGCCGTAGATCGGACGGCCAGTCGCAGCATTGGTCACCCATGACACCAGGCCCGAGCAGTCCGTGCCCCTTGGGGAATCCCCACCGGAGATGTACGGCGTGCCTGAGACCGAGCTCACAAGCGTCAACAGCGTTACGGTAGCAAACATGCGGCCGGACGTTAACAGAAGTTGCGAAGAGGCTTCAAAATCTGTGACGGCCACCACAATCCGCGGTTGCTATCGCATGGTTCACGGAATTCTGTTGTGCAGCGGAGTTATTCAGTACCCCTAAGCAGGGGCTTTGCGGTAGTTGCACAATCACGAAAATGGTTCGGCGGCAGCAAAAATGCGTTCTACTACCCATTTTGGTGCCAAAAACTGAGACCGGGATCACAGTTTTGAAGCAGTTCTCGCGATGTAAATCTCGCTAATCGCCACACCATATAAAGCCTTCGGCGAGCAGCGATTTCACAGTATCTGTAAAGGTTGCCAATCGTTATACCAAGCGGCACATGCCCTCCACTGCGTACGACGCCGAAACTTCTTGCCACAGGCCATGTTTCAGTCAGCGGCGAGCGAGCAGCAACGGAACTATCTGCTCGGCTGGCGTCAGCGACCCGTGCTGGCCGATCAGCGATGACAACAGCGGTTCTACTGTGTGCCGCATAATCCCAGCTGAGCCGCGTGCAGCGGCGACGACGTCGCCGATGCGAAAGCGCACGTCATCGCCGATCCGGTCGCCGAACCATCCCGCCGAGATCGCTTCGTCACGCGACACGACCCATGCCCGCTGCGCCAGTGCCTCCCGCCACGCCGCGAGCACAGAATCGGCTGCGCCGTCGACAACGTAGACATGCCGGGCCCGCGGCTCGCCACCGATGGCCTCAACGCCGTCCAGCAGGGACTCGGACGCGTCGACATCGACGACCTCTGACGCTTCGACTGCGACCATGCCATGGTCGGCCACTACGGCGAGCAGCCCGCCGGGCGGCAGACCCTCCACGATGGACTCCACTAGCCGGTCGACGTGTTTCAGCTGCATCCGCCAAGCCGTCGAGCCCGGGCCATAAACATGCCCGAGCATGTCAAGTTCCGAGTGATAGCCGTAGCAGAACCCGCGGTCGGCAATCGCAGACTGCACGCACGCGGCCAGATCCCCGAGTGCATGCACGCCCACGTAGCGTCCGCCACGCAGCACGGCGCGGGTGAGCCCGGACCCGGTGAACTGCGCACCGGATATGACGCTGACCGCGATCCCGGACCTCGAGGCCCGCTCGAACGTTGTCGGCATCGGTTGGACCTGCTCCGGCACGAGTTTGTCGCGCAGGTCGCGGCCCCACGGATGCGGTCGCCAACCGAGTGCGTTCACCACATCGGCGCCGGGCAGCCGGAAGGAGAGCCCGACCATTCCGTGCTCGCCGGACCTGCAACCGGTGCCGATTGCGGCGAGTCCGGCCACCGTGGTGGAGGGGAATCCGACCTGCAGCCTCCTGCCCCGCAGCGCGGCCAACCCGGGAGCGTCTTCGGCGTACGTGTCGAGCAGGTCCGCGCCAAGCCCGTCGATCAGCAGCACGCACGCCCCGGCGATTTCGCCGGGCAGGGGGATAGGGGCGTCGAACCCTGCGACGCCCATTGCGGAAAGCACCGACGGCACCACATCGGCCAGGTGTGGGAGATTCGGATCTGGCTGCGGCAGTTGCACAATTCGAGCCTGTCACACCGTAAGCCGGCGGTGAGGTCACGCCGCTTCGATTGTTCTCTTAATCGCGGCAAAACCTGCCGTCATCATCGTTTCTACGTGCGGGGCCAATTCGTCGGGCAGCAGGTCGGTGGTCCACACGAATCGAGTGCCATCGGCGTGGTCGAAGATCTGCGCCGCGCCGTTGTAGTGATGGAACTGCTGCCCGACGATCGCCCAGGCGACCCGCCGCGCCGCGTCGTCGACTGCGACGATCTCCTCACGCACGACCGTGCCATCGACGAAAGTCACCGCGCGCGTGTTGCCGTCCATTCGGGTCTCCGCGACGAATCCCGCAGCGAGGCGGGTGTGTAACGCACCGACATCGCTCAGCGCCTCCCAAACCCGTTGAGGCGGGGC
>JAVRPX010000344.1:0-3580 GCA_032161985.1 Mycobacterium sp. | reverse complement strand
TTGGCTCTGGCGGCCGCGTTCTTGTTCGCGTTGTCGGCATTCCTGCAACAGCGCGCAGCGCGAACCGTCGTCGGCGGTGACGCCGCATCGCTGAGGGATGCGGCCGGCGTCAAACGGCTGCTGGGCCGTCTGGTGCGAAGCAGGACCTGGCTGGCGGGTTGGCTGACGAACCTCTGCGGGGTCGGCACCCAGGCGGCGGCACTCAAGGTCGGGTCGGTGGCCGCCGTCCAGCCGATGATGGCGGCACAGCTGCTGTTCGTGCTGTCGCTGGCGTCGGCCGAACAACGCCGCTGGCCGTCGGGGCGTGACTGGTTGTCGGCGCTCGCGGTCTGCGCCGGCCTGGTGCTCCTGCTGACTGCTGACGCCTCACCTCTGACCGGCGCACCGCACCGGCACCGCGTGCTACTGGCGACGGCGTGCATGGTCGCCCTCATCGTGATGTTGCGCCAGGTCAGTCGGCACGCATTCCCTTGGCTGGCCGGCCTCCTTGTGGGTGTCGCCGCAGGCCTGTGTCACGCACTTAATGCCGTCTATCTGAAGCTGACGGTCGAGGATGTGTTTCACGGCGGCGCGCTTGCGACGCTCGTCGACTGGCCGATCTACGCATTGGCCGTGACCGCGGTGAGCGGAATGTTGTTGGTACAGATAGCGTTTGCCAGCGGGCCGCTGCCGCCCGCCGTTGCCGCGATGAGCGTCACCAACCCCGTCGCGAGCTTCGTGTTGGGGATCCTCGCGTTCGACGTGCCCGCTCCCCGCGACCCCGGCGTGCTGGCGGCCATTGCGGTATCGGGAGTGCTGATCGCGGTGGGCGTCGTGGGCTTGGCCAACGCGTCGAGCACCCGGCGGTTGTACCGGGCGGATGCCGACCGCGGCGAACGCGCCGTCGTGGCCGCCTGAAACCACCTCGGCCGATCCATTCACAGCGCAAGCGCTGGGCACTGATCATGGGTGCCATGCAATTGACCGACGCCGTCGTCCTGGTCACAGGCGCATCGGCCGGAATCGGCCACGCCGCCGCGGCCCGCTTCGCCGCAAGAGGCGCGCACGTGCTGGTGCACGGGCGCGACCCGGACCGCACACGCGACGTCGCCCGCGCGGTCGGCGGGCGCGCCCTGATCGCGGACCTGAACTCACCCGCAGACCGGCAGCGGCTCGCCACCGAGGCCCTCGATGCGTTCGGACGCGTCGACGTCCTGGTCAACAACGCCGGCTTCGGCTATTACGGGCCGTTCAAGGCCATGTCGGTCGACACGATCCGGCGGCTCGTCGAAGTCGATCTGCTCGCCGCTATCGAGCTCACCCGCGACCTGCTGCCCGGGATGGTCGAACAGAAGCACGGCACGATCTGCTTCGTGACGTCGATCGCCGGCCGCACAGGTGTCGCCGGTGAAGCCGTCTACTCGGCAACCAAGGCCGGCCTCGACGCGTTCGCCGACAGCCTTCGGGGCGAGACCGCCGGATCCGGCGTCAACATCAGCGTCGTCGTTCCCGGCGTGGTCGACACCGGCTTCTTCGAGACGCGCGGCAGTCCCTACACACGCACGCGGCCGCGACCGATACCTGCCGATACGGTGGCCGACGCCGTGGTCCGAGCGGTCGAGCGCGACCACGCCGAAGAGTGGCGACCACGGTGGCTTCGGATCGCCCCGACCGTGCGCGCGCTGGCTCCCGGAGCGTTCCGGCGGCTTGCGGTCCGCTTCGGTGGTCAGGGTGATACGGCCTAACCGACCACGCAGCGGAACCCGATATGCGTCGTCGCGCTGTCCTGCGACTGCGGCGAGCGGGCCGCCGGGCGAAAGCGATGGCAGTACTCCGGCGCACACAGGTGCGAGCCGCCCTTGAGCGTCTGATTCACCGTCGGATCCGGCTGGGCAGCTCCAGACGGCCCGCAACAGGACTGCGCGGGGCCGTCGAGCGGGTGGTGCGACGAGAACTGCGTCGTCGTCCACTCCCACACGTTGCCGATCATGTCGACCAGACCGAACCCGTTCGCCGGGAACGTGCCGACCGGCGATGTGCCAACCCAGCCGAGCGCGCCGTCATTGCGGTACGGGAACCGCCCCTGCCAGGTGTTGGCCATCAACTGACCGCCGGGAGCGACGTCGTCGCCCCACGCGTACATCGTGGTAGCCCCACCGCGGGCCGCGTACTCCCATTCGGCCTCGGTCGGCAGTCGACGGCCCGCCCAGCGGGCGTAGGCCGCCGCGTCGGGGTAGGCGACCTGGACCACCGGGTGGTCGAGCCTGTCCTCAAGAGTGCCGTCCGGGCCGAACGGGTGGCGCCAGTTGGCGCCAGGCGCCCAGTCCCACCACTGCCGCCAATCGCGCAGATCCACCGGACCGCCGGTCGGCCGGAACACCAGCGCACCTGGCACCAGATCCTCAGACGCCGCTCCCGGATACAGCGCGGGATCCGGCGCCTGCTCGGCAACGGTGACGTAATCGGTGTCGGCGACGAAATCGGCGAACTGGGCGTTCGTCACCGGATGGCGCTCGACGGAGAAGGCGCCGACGGTCGCGGTGTGCACCGGCGCCTCTTCCGGATAGAACTGCGTCGAGCCCATCCGAAACGACCCGCCCGGCATCTCGACGAGCTCGGTAAGCATGCCTTTACGGTAGGACGATCTCGAAGTCCTCGGTCAGCACCGAAGCGGCATCATCGAATCCGGATGTTCCCGTCGGCGCCTGGACGTGCACGGAGACGAGAAAGTCGTTGCCGCTGTTGGTCCAGACGTGGATGATGCGGTCCTCGAATTCGACGGCGTTCTGCGGCGTATCCGACCACGCACCCATCAGCTTCTGGCCGCTGAATTCGCAGAGTTCGCCGGGTAACACACTGACGCTGCTGACGGCTGCCTCTTTCATTAGGTCGTCGGCGTACTTCTTGAACGCGGCAGCCGGATCCAGCTGGGTCGGGCCGATCGTCACGGTCGCCGACATCCCATCCGGTCCGGACAGTTGGCCACCGATATCGCCAGAGCCTGCCGACATCGACCAGCCGTCGGGAACGCCGACGGTGATCTTGGGCGCCTGCGGGTCTTTGACCTCGGCGGCCATCCGCACGCCCGGCTTGATCGGCTGCGAGCAGGCAACGGTGTTCGGTGGCACCGGCGCCCTCTTGGTCGGAACGACGCCGAACACCGACGGGTCGGACTCTTGCGTCGGCTGGGCCGTCGCCGACGGAGCCGACGACGCAGCGGTCGTGCCCAGATCGGCGGCAACGGGGGAACCATCGCTGGTTCGGACGCAACTCGCCACCAAGCAGGCGAGCCCGAGCGCGGCCCAACCAACCCGCTTCATCAGTCCTTCGCGAATGCTCGGGCGAATTCGCGTTCCAAATCCACGTAGGGCTTGCCCGACACATCGACGTTCACCGAAGCGATGGTGCCACCTGTGAACGGGAACGGCGCCTTGTACGCGCGCGAGACCGGCGATCCGGTGTTCTTACCGACGCTCAGGCTGGCGCCGGCGAGGCCGAACGTCCCGGGATGGATCTTGATGCCCGAACGCGACGCCACCTCGGTGTCGTCGATGTAGAGCGCGGCGTCGCCGAGCGGGGTGTGGCTGCCCTCCACGGTGCC
>JAVRPX010000343.1:0-2960 GCA_032161985.1 Mycobacterium sp. | reverse complement strand
TCGAGGCGGGTCTTGTAGCGCTCAAGGGTGTCGATGGTCTGGTTGGCCCGCGACAGGATGGCCGCCGACTCCGGCATCACGTGGCGTTCCCCGGCGACGTAGATGGTCACGATGCTCATCGAATGGCTCACCGAGATCACCGGATAGCCGGTCTGGATGGCGGCGCGCTCGGCGGAGCGGTGCCGGGTGCCCGATTCCTCGGTCGGGATCGACGGGTCGGGCACCAGCTGCACGTTGGCGCGCACGATCCGGCCGCCGTCACTGGACAGCACGACCGCGCCGTCCATCTTGGACAGTTCCCGCAGCCGGGTCGGCGCGTAGCGGATGTCGAGCGAGAAGCCGCCGTCGCAAATGGCCTCGACGCTATCGTCGTACCCGATCACGATCAGCGCGCCGGTGCGGCCGCGCAGGATGCGCTCAAGGCCGTCGCGCAGCGCGGTCCCTGGGGCCAGCCGCGCGATGGTCTCCCGCAGGGTCGGCCGGGCCAGCTGCACCACGTTGCGGCTCGTCCTGCTACTCGCCTTGACGGCCATCGCCCCTCCTAGGATCGGCCGCTACTGGCGTCAGTCTGGCTGATTTGCCTTAGCACCCGCAACGCCGTCTGGATGTTGTCGGCGGGAAGGGCACGCAGCCCTGCGGGCGCCGCCGTGACACCCGCGGGCACCACCGCGCAGCCGAAACCCAGCCTTGCCGCCTCGGCGAGCCTGCGGTCCATGCCGCTGACCCGGCGAAGATCGCCTGCCAGCCCTACCTCACCGATCGCCACGGCGTTGGCGGGCATGGGGAGGTCGGTATACGCGGACGCGATCGCCAGCGCGACCGCCAAGTCCGACGACGGGTCGGTCAGCCGCATGCCGCCGACGGTGGACAGGTAGATGTCGTTGGCCCCGACGGGCAGCTTGGCGCGCTTCTCGAGCACCGCAGTGATCATGGCGGCGCGCGACGAGTCGATGCCGCTCACCGCTCGTCGCGGCGAACCGCTGGCTGGTGATCCGATCAGCGCCTGCACCTCACCGATTAGTGGGCGTTTGCCGTCGAGCGTGACCGTCACCGCCGTGCCCGACACCGGCTTGGGCCGTTGGTCGCGGAAGAGTCCAGACGGGTCGGCGACACACTCAATTCCGTTGTCGTGCAACAGGAAACAGCCCACTTCGTCGGCGGCGCCGAAGCGGTTCTTGACGCCGCGCACCATGCGCAGCGCCGACGTGCGGTCGCCCTCGAAGTGCAGTACGACGTCGACAAGATGCTCAAGCGAACGCGGCCCGGCGATGGCGCCGTCCTTGGTGACGTGGCCGACCAGTAGCATCGCCACCCCGGATGTCTTCGCGGCCATGGTCAGCGCCGTCGTCACCGCCCGCACCTGGGTGACCCCGCCGGTGACGCCGTCGACCTCGGTGGTGGACATCGTCTGCACCGAGTCGACCACGACCAGGGTCGGCCGCACCTCGTCGATGTGGCCCAGCGCCACCTGCAGATCCGATTCGGCGGCCAGGTAGACCTCGTCGTGGGTGCAGCCGGTGCGTTCGGCCCGCAGCCGGATCTGGCCTGCCGACTCCTCACCGGACAGATACAGCGCACGCCTGTCCGCCTGCGCCCAGCGGTGCGCGACCTCGAGCAGCAGCGTCGATTTGCCGACACCAGGGTCGCCTGCGAGCAGCGTCACCGAGCCGGGGACCAGACCTCCGCCGAGAACCCGGTCCAGCTCACTGACCCCGGTCTGGAAATGACGGGTGTTGCCGGGGTCGATCGAGCTGATCGGCACTGCGGACGAGGTCGGCGCGACGGCGCGCCGGATGGCGGAGCCGTTGACCGCGGCCAGTACCGCCATTTCGTCGACGGTTCCCCAGGTGCCGCAATCCGGGCAGCGGCCAACCCATTTGGCGGTGACGTGGTGGCATTCCGAGCAGCGGTACTGCGAACGCGCTTTGGCCACGTCGTGACCGTAACCGGTTTAACCGACAGCCCGCCCGAAATACCTAGTGGTGACCGCCCGTGTCGCCGGCTTCTACGGCCTCTTCGCGTCGCGGGGCCTCGCCTGCCGAGATCGGCACCGTCACGGTGGTCTCGCCGGCTTTCTCGAAGGCGAACGTGAAGTTGTACGTCAGCCCGTTGGTGATCGGCTTGGACAGCGCCACTGCCGCCTCGGCGGCATCGGCCTTCTCAGCAGATTCCAGCGGCGCGATCTGGCCGTCCGGCTCGCCGACGGCCAGCACGCCGTTGGCGGGGATCGAGGTGTCTCCGGTCAACGTCACCTTGCCGACGTCGGAGGTGATCGACACCAGCTTGTCGTTGACGTCGGGGGAAGCGTTCACGGCGACGAACAACAGCTCGACGTCGCGGCCGGGCTGCACGTAATCGGTGGACTGCGTGGCCCGCAGGTGGACGTTGCGCAGCGAAATCGGTCCGAGGTTGCCGCTGGTGCCGTTCACTGCGGGTTCCTGGGTGGCCATCTGGGACACCTGCCCGGCGCTACAGCCGCTGAGGGCAACGGCGGCGGTCAGACCGCAGGCTGCCAGGCCGGCAGCGACGGCAGAAGTGCGGGGTTTGAAGCGGTCCACAGGAGCCTCCTGCTCGGCCGACGGCAGCGACCGCGATCCCGGTCGCCATGATTCAACTATGCACAGTAGTAGGTGGCGGTTGGAGGCGGTAGCGGTGGGCCGACCGGGTCTCGACAGCTACTGCGAAGCGGCCCGATACCAGGCCTAAAGGGCGTGCGAAGCGACCCGCGCCATGCACGGATTTCTCACCCTGTCAACCCCTGCGCTTCACCGACTGTGCCCCTGACCTGCACCGTTGATCCACGCCTGTCTGAGCCCCGTGCTAACATTGAGTCGTGAAAGGGGCTCGTATCTGATGATTTTTAAGGTCGGAGACACCGTTGTCTATCCACACCACGGTGCTGCGTTGATCGAGGCGATCGAAACCCGGACCATCAAAGGCGAACAAAAGGAATACCTCGT
>JAVRPX010000342.1:0-3306 GCA_032161985.1 Mycobacterium sp. | reverse complement strand
GATTTCCTCGGCGATGGCCTTGGCGTCCTCTGCGGTGTCGGTTACCCGACCGGGCGTGGTGGGCACGTTGTGCTTGGCGAACAGCTCTTTCGCTTGGTATTCGAAGAGATCCATGGACTCACTGTCTTTGTGCGTTGACTTCGAAGGTTTACGCCCGATGGGCCAAGGGGGAACTTTATCCACACGAGCCAACGCCTTCGGCACCGCCTACCGCTCATGTGGTAGATCTCACCGCCGGGTGACAGTGATACACGTCACAATCCTCGACGGAATTTCTTCTCGGGTTGCCACCAACATTGGAATTTGGTTAACGTGCCTCTGGTCTCGATAACGTTCTGGTCACGACTAGAAGGATATTCCGGGTTGGCACAGCACCGTTCGTCTCGATCTCCGTCTGGAGTCGCGACGACCGCTCGGCACAGCTTGGACGAACCCGAAGCCGCCGAAATCACGGACATCATTCCGTTCAACGAATTCGGCGACCTCGCTGACCTGGACTTTCGCGATAACAGCGCGTTCGACCGCGAGTCGCAGGTCATCCATGCGCCCGAGCTCGACGACCTTCACGACACCGACGATCTGATCCCGCTGCGGCTGGCGGTGCCCTCGGAGTTCCGCCCCGATCCGCGCGAAGAGCGTCGCGCCTCGCACGCGTACCGCGACAGTTACACCGACACCAGCGACGGCGTGGCCGCCACCGACATCATCGACATCTCCGGTCGCCGGGGCCTGCACCGCAAGCAGGACGTGCCCGTGAAGGGCCGGCTGATGGTCGCCGCGATGGCCGTCGGCGCGACCGCGGCAGGCGCGTATTCCATAGCCAACGCCTCCGACAACGCTCCCGCGGAGACCGTCCTTGCCGCCGACCAAACGGCAATCGGCGGCGGGCTCGTGACGGGCTCGGTGGACGGCATGCAGATCGTCTCCGTGACTCCTGCGGCCAACGCGTCGGTACATGCCGAGGAGATCACCAGGGCCGCCGCCTTCGCACAGGAGCGCGCCGAGCGCGAAGCGCGGCTGAACCGGCCGCTATTCGTGATGTACACAAAAGGCGTCTTCACCTCCGGCTTCGGATACCGCTGGGGCGTGCTGCACGGCGGCATCGACATCGCCAACGCGATCGGCACCCCGATCCTCGCTGTAGCGGACGGCGTGGTGATCGACGCCGGGCCCACCGCGGGCTACGGCGCATGGGTCAAGCTGCGGCACGCCGACGGCACCGTCACGCTGTACGGCCACGTCAACACGTGGTTGGTCAACAAGGGCGACCGGGTGATGGCAGGCGATCAGATCGCGACGATAGGCAACCGCGGCAACTCGACCGGGCCGCACTGCCACTTCGAGGTTCTTCTCAACGGCACCAACCGGATCGACCCAGTGCCGTGGCTTGCGCAGCGGGGACTTGGCCCCGGCAACTACGTTGGCTAGATGTGAGTGACGGCCCGTCCGACATACCCCTTTCCGATCCCCCTCCTGATCGACCACGCATCCGGCGGCAATCCGACGGCACGACACCGTCCACGCCGCTGCCGGCCCAGTCCGAGCCGCAGACCAGCATCATCAGGCGCCATCCGACCGGCGAGTTCCCTGCGGTAGTCGAGCCGCAAACCAGCTACATCGAGCCCGCCGCCGGTGCCGAGTCGCAGACGAGCTACATCCCGCGGGCCAGGCCGACCGTGGTGGGCGCGCCGCGCTCGGCGCAGGCCAACCCGGCGGCGGCCATCGCGACGGCCATCGCAAGCATCCTGACGGGCTGGTCCACCGCGGTCATCGCCACGGACCTGATCACCGGCTGGTGGCGGTCCGATCGGCTGTTCTGTGTGGCCATCGGCTTTCTTACCGCGGTATCCGCGGCGGCGCTGATCGGCGGGCTGATCGCGCTGCTGCTGCGCCGTCGGATGGGCAGGCTGCTGATCGTCGTGGGTGCGGTCGTGGCGCTGCTGATTTTCGCGGGCCTGTTCGTCGCGGGAGCGAAACTGTCGCCGGTGGTCTACGGGATCCCCGTGCTGCCGGTGGCCAGCGTCTTGCTGGCGCTGCTGCCGGCCACCCGCCGGTGGGCCAGGCCCTAAAGCTTCGTGACCGGCGCGTGGTTGTGCATCAGCTTGACCCGCCCGGAGCTGCCGAAGTCGATGAGCGACATAGCCGACTCACCGACGCCGGACACCTCCTCGACGCGGCCAAGGCCGTACTTGTCGTGGCTGACCCGATCGCCGGGCTCCAGCACGAGCAGCGGGCGCTTTCCTGCCGCTGAGCGCGACGGCGAGGGACGCGGAGTGCCGAATCGGCCCGCGCCGCTGACGGGGGCCGAAAGCGACGGTGGCGGCTCCGTGCGCCGCCAGTCGATGAGCTCCTGCGGAATCTCGCGCAGGAATCGCGATTCCGGGTTGAGCATCGGTTGGCCCCACGACGAGCGGACCCTGGCCCGGCTGACATACAGCCGCTGCCGCGCCCTGGTGATGCCGACGTAGGCCAGCCGCCGTTCCTCGGACAGCTCGGTCGGATCGCCCAGCGCCCGCATATGCGGGAACATGCCGTCCTCCCAGCCCGTCACGAACACCACCGGGAACTCCAGCCCCTTTGCGGTGTGCAGGGTCATCATCGTCACCACACCGGCGCCGTGCTCGGGCAGTTCGTCGGCATCGGCAACCAGCGACACCCGCTCAAGAAACTTCGCGAGCACGCCCGTGTCGGGAATGTCCTCGTCGGCAACGTCGACTTCACCCAAAGCTTCGGCGTTGGCCAAGTCGGTGCTGAATTCGTGTGCGACGCTGACCAATTCGTTGAGGTTGTCCAGCCGCGCCAGGTCCTGTGGATCGCTGGAGGATTCGAGCGAGGTGCGGTAGCCGGTGCGGTCGAGGACGGCTTCGACGAGCTCGCCGAGCTCACCGTCGAGACGCCCGCGCAGATCGTCGATCAGCTCGACGAAACTCGCTATGGCCTTCTCCGAGCGGGTGTTCAGCATCGGCACCTTGCCCTCGGCGGCGGCCTGCAGCGCGTCATTGAACGACGCGCCGGTGTTCTCGGCGTAAACCGCCACACAGGCTTCGGCGCGGTCACCGATGCCGCGGCGCGGCGTGTTCAGGATGCGCCGCATGCTCACGGAGTCGCCGGGATTGTCCAGCACACGCAGATAGGCGACGATGTCGCGGATCTCCCTGCGCTCGTAAAACCGAACGCCGCCAACGACTATGTACGGGATGCCCGCCCGGATGAAGACTTCCTCCACGGCACGCGATGAGTTGTTGGTGCGGTAGAACACCGCGACGTCGTTGTAGGTGATGTCGCCCTTGTCGGCGAGCGCGTCGA
>JAVRPX010000341.1:0-7165 GCA_032161985.1 Mycobacterium sp. | reverse complement strand
GTCCATACTGAGCGGATGAAACCTGACTATGACGTTCTGATCATTGGTTCGGGGTTTGGGGGGAGTGTCACCGCTCTGCGTCTCACCGAGAAGGGCTACCGCGTGGGGGTGCTCGAGGCGGGCAGGCGGTTCAATGACGAAGAATTCGCCAAGACCTCCTGGAACTTGCGCAAGTTCTTGTGGGCGCCGAAGCTCGGCATGTACGGCATCCAGCGGATCCACCTATTGCGCAACGTCATGATCCTGGCAGGCGCCGGGGTCGGCGGCGGTTCCCTGAACTACGCCAACACGCTGTATGTGCCGCCGGAGCCGTTCTTCGCCGACGGGCAGTGGTCGCACATCACCGACTGGCACGCCGAACTGATGCCGCATTACGACCAGGCTCAGCGGATGCTCGGCGTGGTCAAGAACCCGACCTTCACCGACGCCGACCGCATCATGAAAGAGGTCGCCGAGGACATGGGCGTCGGCGACACGTTCGTGCCGACGCCCGTGGGGGTGTTCTTCGGACCGGACGGCGAGAAGACGCCGGGCAAGACAGTGCCCGACCCGTACTTCGGCGGTGCCGGGCCCGCGCGCACGGGCTGCATCGAATGCGGCTCCTGCATGACGGGTTGCCGCTACGGCGCCAAGAACACACTGCTCAAGAACTACCTTGGCCTGGCGGAAAAGGCTGGCGCAGAAGTAATTCCGATGACCACCGTCACCGGTTTCGAGCAACGGTCCGACGGCGTATGGGAAGTCCGCACCACCAGGACCGGCTTGCTGCCCCGCAAGCGGCGCACGTACACCGCCTCGCATGTCGTGCTGGCCGCTGGCACGTGGGGGACGCAGAAGCTGCTGTTCAAGATGCGCGACAAGGGCAAGCTGCCCAAACTGTCGGACAAGCTGGGCATGCTGACCCGAACCAACTCGGAATCGATCGTCGGCGCCGCGACCTTCACAGTCTCAAAGGACCTCGACCTCACGCACGGCGTCGCGATCACCTCGTCGATCCATCCGACGTCCGACACCCACGTCGAACCGGTGCGCTACGGCAAGGGGTCCAACGCGATGGGGATGTTGCAGACCCTGATGACCGACGGCGCAGGCCCGCAAGGGAGCGACGTTCCGCGGTGGCGGCAGTTCTTCCGCAACACGCGCCAGGATCCGCGTGGCACGCTTCGCATGCTCAACGTCAGCCACTGGAGCGAACGGACGGTGATCGCGCTGGTGATGCAGCACCTCGACAACTCGATCACGACGTTCACCGAGCGCACCAAGCTGGGATTCCGGCGGATGACCAGCAAGCAGGGCCACGGTGAGCCGAACCCCACCTGGATTCCCGCGGGCAACGAGGTCACCCGCAGGATCGCCAAGAAGATCGACGGCGTAGCGGGTGGCACCTGGGGCGAGTTGTTCAACATCCCGCTCACCGCGCACTTCCTCGGCGGTGCGGCGATCGGCGACACTGCGGAGCACGGCGTGATCGATCCCTACCAACGGGTGTACGGCTATCCGACGCTCTCGGTGCATGACGGCGCATCGGTTTCGGCGAATCTTGGTGTGAACCCGTCGCTTTCGATCACCGCGCAGGCCGAGCGGGCGGCATCGCTGTGGCCGAACAAGAGTGAGGTGGACCAGCGCCCGGCGCAGGACGCGCCTTACAAGCGGCTTGCGCCGATTCCGCCGAAGCATCCGGTGGTCCCCGCCGATGCTCCAGGGGCCCTCCGAAACCTGCCAATCGAGCCGGTCAGTTCAGCGGGCTGACAGCAAGGTCTACGGAAAGACCCACCTGCGATTCTGGTGGCTGTCGCCTGCGTGCAGGTATGAATCTCGCTGTCCTGTCGTAACTTTGTGATGAAAGCGAGATTCCGTTGGCGTTCACCCTTGCGCGTATCTGTCGCCGCGCACCGTTGACAATCGGTGTCGCCGCCATCGCGGCGGGAATGCTGACGGTGGCATGTGGTTCCAACGGCACAACGGCACCCACCACGAGCACCACGACCACCACGACCACCACGACCACGACGACCAGTTCGGCCACCAGCTCCGGTGGCGGCGGCGGTGGTCACCACGAAAAGCACGACTCGGGTGGCGGCGGTGCCGCCCCCGCAGACACCGGTGCTCCCAGCACTGTCACTGTTGATCCCGGCACCGTCACCAACACCGAGACAGACATCCAAACGACGGTCCAGACGTCGACCCAGACCGTCACCGCCACGCCGACATTTCAACAGCGGGATCAAAACCCGCGCAACGACAACAATGGCACCCGGTCTCAGTCCGGGTCTCAGTAAGGTCATTGATGCGCCTGGTTAAAGTAGATCGCGCGTGGGTACCTATTAGCCGGCCGAAAGGCCGACGGGTACCGAGCGGCGGAGGTCACAGGATGCGGACTACGTACTACGAGGAGTTATCCGCACTCCGCACACAGGTCGGCGACATGTGTGGGCTGGCCGCGGACGCGATGGAGCATGCGACGCAAGCGCTGCTGGGGTCGGACCTTTCTGTGGCCGAACAGGTCATCGCCGACCATGAGCACATCGAGGCGATGAGCAAACGGGCTGAGGCCAGTGCGCTCAAACTGCTCGCCCTGCAACAACCGGTCGCCGGCGACTTGAGAATGATCGTCGGCGCGATCCACGTCGGCGCCGACATCGAGCGGATGGGCGCGCTGGCCGTGCACGTCGCCCGCATCGCGCGGCTACGGCATCCCGAATGCGCGGTGCCCGACGAGGTCCGCGATAGCTTCTCCGAAATGGGCACTCAGTCAGTCCAGCTGGCCCGAACGGCACGCGAGGTGATGGTGTCGGGCGATCCTGACAAGGCCGCACGGCTAAACGATGCGGATGACGCCGTCGACGCCGAGCATCGCCACCTGTTCACGATGTTGATCGACCACGTTTGGCAGGACGGGGTCCTTTCGGCGGTCGACGTCGCGCTGCTGGGACGCTTCTACGAACGCTTCGCCGATCACGCTGTCGAGATCGGTAGGCGGGTGGTGTTCGAAACCACTGGCGGACTGCCCAACCACAAGAAGATGGCGTAGCCAGAGGCTCCCATCGCGCCGACTTCTACAGCAGCGTGTCAGCGGCGAGCATCGATGCCGAAATGGCTGCGGGGAATCCGCCGTAGAACGCGCAGTGCGTGATCAGGGCCGATATCTCGTCGTTGGTCAGGCCGTTGTCGCGTGCGCGTCGAAGGTGGGCGGGTAGCTCCTCCGGGCGGTAGAGGACCGTCAGTGCAGCCAGCGTCGCGATGCTGCGATCGCGTGGGCTGAGCCGCGCGTCGGTCCAGACATCGGAGTACAGCGGACCGTTGATCAGATCCGTCAGTTCGGGCGTGAAGGCTCTGGCAGCCTCGCGGGGCGAGTCCGGATATTTCGTCATACGTCATCCCTACCAGGGCGGACCCCTACGTTGACGAAAACGTTGCCAACAAAACATTGAGTGCTTTATGGTCTGCGCGTGCAGACCTACAAAGTGGCGGTGTGGGCCACCGGCGGAGTCGGGCGGTTCGCGATCCGGACGATCGTCGACCGGCCGAACCTCGAGCTGGTGGGCGCCTGGGTGCATTCGGGGCGCAAGGATGGTGAGGACGTCGGCACGCTGGCTGGGATCGCGCCGGTCGGGGTGCGCGCCAGCCGTGACGAGGCGACCGTGCTGGATGGCGACGCGGACTGCGTCGTCTACGCGGCGCCTGCCGGCTCTCGACCGAAGGAAGCACTGGCCGACCTCTGCCGCATCCTGGCCGCGGGCAAGAATGTCGTCACCACGTCACTGCCCGGGCTCGTCTATGAGCGGGGCTCGCTATCGGAACGCTATCTCGACGCGATTCGTCAAGCGGCGCATGCTGGTTCGAGTTCGATCTTCTCCTCCGGCATAGAACCGGGATTCGGCGGCGACCTCTTTCCGATCGCGCTCATGACGATGTCGCACAAGGTGTACTCCGTTCGCGGCATCGAAATCACCGACTACTCGCGCTACCCGGTCGAATTCGACATGCGCGAGTTGTTCGGGTTCGGCCAGCCGCTGGACTATCAGGGCGGCCTGAAAAGCCCAGGGGTGCTGACGTGGGGTTGGGGCGCCGCGGTGACGATGGTGGCCGATGCCCTGGGTGTGCAGCTTGCGGAGATAAGGGAATCGTGCGAGTTCCTGCCGACGCCGCGGCGGCTCGAAACCGCCTGCGGTGTAATCGAAGCGGGCACTGTCGGCGCCACGTACGCGAAATGCATCGGCGTCGTCGACGGCCAGGAAGTCATCACCGTCGAGCACGTCGACCGGATGGCCGACGACCTCGCACCAGACTGGCCGAAGAGCCGCACAGGCGGCATCGACGGCGTTTGGCGTGTCATCATCGACGGCGAACCGAGCTTCGACGCCGAATTCGAAGTCGGCTTCCGCCCGAACGAGGACTCCAGCGATCAAGGCCTGCTCGCCACGGGCATGCGCGCCGTCAACGCCATTCCGTGGGTGTGCAACGCGGAGCCGGGCATCGTCGACGCGCTGCATCTGCCATTGACCTCACCGCTGGGCGCACTGCACCCGCATCGCGACGGCGTACCGGCGTTCTGACATGGGCGCACTCGACGGCAAGATCGCGATCGTCACCGGCACCAGCAGAGGGGTGGGTGTCGGCATTGCGCACGAACTACTGCGCGCAGGCGCCACGGTCATCGGCTGCTCGCGCTCCCGACTCGATGCGCTTCCTGGGACCGACGCAGAGCCGGACTGGGCGCGCCGGTCCGCGCAAATGACCTGCGACCAAGGTGATTACCGCGCCATCGACGCCTTGGTCTCGAAGGTGGCGGCGACCTATGGCCGCATCGACATCCTCGTCAACAACGCAGGCGGCACGGTGCCCACCCCGAACGTCGAGGATGTGCCCGCGCTCGTCCAGAAGATCCAGGGCGCACCGCGCAGCGACGACGACTACGAGCGCACGGTGCTGTTTCACTCGTTCGCGATCCAGATGAATCTGATCAGCCCGTTGTGGTTCGCCATTCGGGTGTGTCGGCAGATGCGCGACCAGGACGGCACCGGGTCGATCGTCAACATCTCCAGCGGCGCAGGCCATCCCGCCGGTTCGCCGACGCTGGTGTCCTACGGTGCCGCCAAGGCCGGTCTGAACCACCTGACCCGGTCGCTGGCCGAGGAATGGGGTCCACACGTTCGCGTCAACTGCCTGGCCCTCGGCCCGACCATGACCGAAAACTTCCGCAGCTTCGTGCTGCCAAAGGACGACCCCGACGGTGCCGAGTACTTCCGCGACGTTCCACTCAAACGCGCGGGCGAGCCCGCTGAAGTCGGCCGAGCGTGCGTGTTCTTGTGCAGTGGCGCAGCTGATTTCATCAACGGCACCACGATCGAGATCGACGGCGGCATGCTGCCCGGCGTGCTCTACGACGCCGGCCTGAAGACCATCACCGATCTGCTCTAGGGGATACGCGTGCGACGAGTCATCCAGTTCTCTACCGGCAACGTGGGCCGCCACGCGCTGCGCACCATCATCGGGCGCCCGGACCTCGAATTGGTAGGGGTGCACGCCAACGGCGCGCAGAAGGTGGGTCGTGACGCCGCCGAACTCTGTGGCCTCGATCAACCCAGCGGCGTGCTGGCCACCGACGACATCGACGCGCTGCTCGCCCTGCACGCCGACTGCGTGGTGTACACCTCGCAGGCCGAGACCCGTCCCCGCAACGCTCTCGACGAGATATCCCGATTCCTGGCCGCGGGCACCAATGTCGTTGGCACTTCGATGGTCTGGCTGGTCGCACCCGATCATGCCGACGACTGGCTGCGCGATCCGCTGGAACGGGCGTGCAAGGCAGGCAACACGTCGCTGTACATCAACGGCATCGACCCCGGTTTCTCCGGCGACACCCTGGTGTACACCGCGCTCAGCCTGTCGGCACGTGCCACGGCCATCACAGTGCAGGAGATCTTCGACTACGGTACCTATGACGACGCCGAATTCACCGGTGTCAGCATGGGATTCGGCACCACGTCCGATCACACGCCGATCATGTTCCAGCCCGGTGTGCTGACTTCTCTGTGGGGCGGACAGGTGAAGAGCCTCGCCGACGGCCTCGGCGTCGAGCTCGACGGCGTTCGTGAACGGCACGAAACCTGGATGACGCCCGACCCGATCGAGTGCGCGATGATGACAGTGCCCAAGGGGCGAGTGGCCGCTGTCCGGTTCGCGGTCGAGGGTGTCCGCGACGGCCTGCCGGTCGTCACTATGGAACACGTCAACCGGCTCACCGACGCCGCCGCTCCTCATTGGCCTTACCCACCGGACGGGCGCCCCGGTGTGCACCGCGTGACCATCGCGGGCGACCCTGGCGTCGAGATCAACGCGCACGTCGGGCTCGCAGGCATCGATCACAATCAGGGCGGCGTGGTCGCCACAGCGGCCCGCGCGGTCAACATGATCGAACCGGTGTGCACCGCGCCAAGCGGCCTGCTCGCCGCGCAGGACCTGCCGGCCGCCCACATCCGCGGTCTGGTGTGGTGATCTGGACGCCATGGCATCCGCAGTCGCGCCCCGACGGCCTGCCAACGGCAGCCAACTGCGCGCCGACCGCACCCGCGCATTGGTGATCGACGAGACGGTCCGCTGCATTCTCGAGGAGGGGTTCGCCGCCGCCAGCGCCAAGCACATCACCGAACGCGCAGGCGTGACCTGGGGTGTGGTGCAGTACCACTTCGGGGACCGCGACGGATTGCTGATGTCCGTCGTCGACAAGGGCTTCGCCGAACTATTGGAGGCACTTCGCGATTTGCCGGCTGGCGCCGAAAACATGCGCGACCGAACGGAATTCATCGTGAACGCGGCATGGGACGCGTTCTCCAGTCCCACCTCGATGGCGGCACTGGAGATCCTGATCGCCACCCGCGCCATGCGCGACACCGGCGCAAGCGAACACCTCGCCGCGCTCGGGACCGCCTTTGCCAAGCTGGGTAAGGACATCGGCGAAGGGCTGGATGCGCAGCACGCGGCGGCGATCGGCAACCTGATCTGGGCCACGTTGCGGGGTCTGGTGGTCGCTGCGCTGGTGGTTCCCGACGCGCTGGACACCCGCCGCGAGCGGCGCGCGCTCGTCGAGATGATCACCCGCTACGTCGACGGCGTAACGGCGTGAACTTCCTGCAACGCCGTCGGGCGCGGTTCCTGATCAAGC
>JAVRPX010000340.1:0-3799 GCA_032161985.1 Mycobacterium sp. | reverse complement strand
CTTCGCCGCTTCCAGATGTGGAAGTGTGATCCGGTAACAGCTGGAATGCTCGCCGGTGACCTTGGTGATCGAGCGCTCCGGCTCAGGCTGCGGATCGGGTTCTGGTCGCGGTTCCAGCTTGACCGCGGTGCGCAGCTGATTGACCGTCGCACTGCGGGCCAACTCGGCGTAATGCTCATCGGATCCGTCGGCCGCCCGCGCTGCGATGACACCGACCTGATCCAGCGACAGTCGGCCCTCCCGCATGCCCTGCGCGCAGCGGGGAAACTCCTCCAGCCGGCGCGCCACGGTGGCAATCGTTTTGGCGTTTCCCGACGACGTGCCGAGCTTCCAGGCCACCAACGCCTCGACCGACCGCGCGCCCGTGTTGCCACACAATTCGTCGCGATCCACCTCGGCGACGATCTCCACGATGCGCCCATCAATCGCGTTGCGCTGGCCGGCCAACTCCGCCAACTCCTCGAACAATCCCTCGAGACGATCGGCAGGACGCACCACAGCCGCGTCGGGCGGTGCAGTCGTGGACATAACGTCATCATCGCATCCGGGTCCGACAAGTTTCGGCTGCCCGATCAATCATCAGACCGCATCGTCGAGATACCAGTACTTGTGCTGCCGCAGTACTTCCCGCTTGTAGCTTGACCTAAGCGCGTCGACCATCGCGAGTGTTCGTGACGTCAGCTCGTCTCGGATCCCGCTCTGCGCGTGAGCGTATGGAATGAACGCGCGTAGCAGATCGGGAGCGTCTAGGCCGACCTCGACCGGAATGCTGTCGTCGCTGTAGGACATGCCGCCGATCGCCCGTTCGACGCGCGCGGCGCTCCACCGCAATGGATCACCGGAACCAGTGTCGAAGAGTTCCAGCAGCAGCGCCCGGTGGCCGGAGTCCGTGAACGGCGCTGCGGAAGTGGTCGCGAAGAAACGGTCGCACAGCTCCTCGTTCGACACCGATGCCCCGGCCGGTGACCAGTGCTCACCACCTTCGGGTAACCGATCAACCAGCCACCGAACCAGTGCTCGGTAGAGCGGCCATGTTTCGGTCTCCGGTCCCAACGACGGCTTGTTGAGCGCATCCTCGATCCACACGCGCGCGTCGGCCAGCGTCATCTCGAAAACATCCGTGTCGCTGCTGGATTCGGCCACCCGCGAGAGGACTTCGTCGATCGGCTCCGGTACCGCGCCTGCGTCGTCGACGCTCGACCACATGTTGTGGTCGATCCCAACGACGATGGTCAGCTCGTGCCCACCGTCGAGTCGCATGCCGACCACGAGTTCGTCGACGTCACCGAGCACATGGGTTCTGCGCACGGCACGGTATAGGTCGACCCGCGGTAGAGCGGCGATCCATTGAGGCAGATGCTCGCCGCGTTCAGCAACCTCTCGTCGGCATCGATCCTGTGCCGCTGGATCGTCGACGAGAAGTTCGGCGACGACCGCTAGTAGCGCCGTCACCTCCCGAGTCCGCACACCGACCAAGCCGTCAAGGGTCCGATCCACAAAATTGGTATCGCACCGATCGGGTTTCGCTACGTTAATCACCACGCTGGCCATACTGAGCAAGCTGAGTGGATGCCCACCCGCCAGAGCAGAGCGGATGGCGCCCTCGAGTGTCCAGTCGGCAGAACCTTTCCCGTTGCGTGCTCGTCGTTTGTTACTCATATCGCGGACGCTACTCAGGGGAAGTGACATCGCCGACTGCTGAAGCGGCGCGTGGCCGTGGACCACTGCAGAAAGTGCCCACCTTGGAGCGACTTTGTCGCTGCCGGCGACCGTCGCTTCAGCGCGATGCTGCACGCGCCGACGTCGCTCTACCCAGAAAGTAGATGCCGACCGCCACGAGCAGTGACAGCGCGGCGATACCGGCGACGAGATAAAACCAGATGCCGTAGGCGATGTGCGCACCACCGATCGACACACTGCCCGAGTCGTTGGCGATCAGCGGAGTCCACGATCCGCTCAGTGTTGCGATCACCGCGAACAATCCCGACAGCCCGCCGATCACCGCACAGGCGTAGAAGACCACGGGCCGAGCCAGCTTCGTCTCCTCGTACCGCGGCAGGAAGCGTCGGATGATGATCACCACGTCGACGAACAACAGCACCATCGAGATGCACCAGATGACCGTGACGGCGGCCTGCAGCACGTCGTAGACCTTGGTCTGGATATCGATCGGCTTGCCGCCGCCGATGCCGATCGACGGGAGTACGACGAAGGCGACCAATGCGAACAACGACGCGATCACCGTCTGTGCCCACACCGCATTGCTCGGAACCTTGTGCTTGTTCACCTTCGCCATCGCCGAAGGAAGCTTCTGATCGAGCCCGGAGACGAAAACCAGTCGGGCGAAAGAGAAGTTGTAGACGACGGTAATGAAAAGGAAGAACGCGGCCAGCAGGATCGCGACGACCTTGCCGACCCAGCCGGCCAACGCGATGCCGACAGCGGTCGCCAGTGCGGTCACCTGTGCCGACTGGCCGTCGGCGGCCGGCACGGTCACCATCACCGCCCATGTCGCGAGCACATAGGCGGCCATCACCGCGAGCGAACCCCACACTAGGTAGCGGGTGATGGAGCGCTCCTCTTTGATCTCGACGCCCATGTTGAGCGGAACCTCGACGCCGAGCAGTGCGAGCACGACGACGCCGAAGAAACTCCAATTGGCAAGATTGATACCGCTATTCGCCGAGGGCGACCAGGCGGCCCAGTCGGTCGGGTTGGTCTCGGGCGCTGTGCCACCGGCGAGATGCACGATGCCGGCGATCACCACCAAGCCGATCGCCACGGCATAGAGGATGCAGACGACGTTGACGACGTTCTGCGTCAGCCGGAAGCGTTGGTTGGCGAGCAATGCCGACAGCACGATGAACGCGATGATGATCCCGCCTTGCAGTTGAACGCTGGCGGCGCCGATGGTGCTCGGGAAAACGTAACCGAGGTAGCTCAAGACGACGGTTCCGGTCGCGACCATCACGAGCACGCCGGGCCACCAGGCGCAGAAACCGGCGAAGAATCCCCAGAACGGTCCGAAAGCCTTCTGAGTCCACAAGTAGATCGAGCCTTCGCCGGGGAACATCCGGCCGAGTTGGCCGGTGACGATGGCGCCGGGGATCAGGAAGGCAAGGAACCCGATGATCCACCAGCCGAAGGCGGCCGGGCCTGCGCTCTGGATGACCGCGGCGTTGGTGATGAAGAGGACGATCGAGACGAAGATCGCGACCATGTCGAAAGTGTTGAGAACGCGCGGAAGCATTCCACCCGCGACACGTTCGGCAATCGACTCGTCCGGTTCGGGACTCGTAGTCGCCATGTCCCACCTCCCCGTGAGGCCAAGGTCGAGCGTAAGACCGCCCCGCCCGCAGGACCGCGGGAATGGCTAGTCCGCCGAGGCAGGGAATGGTCCGCTATACCCAGGCGTTACGCGAAAAGGGCAGTGCCGTCCATGAGGTGGCGTATGTTCGGGCCGACGCTCCCAGGTCGGCGCACGACGACCATCGAGATGTCGGAGGGCCCAAAGATGTGCGGGATATTCGCTGCAATGACTCGGCACGGCATTTCCAGTGACCGCTGCGAAACGGCGCTCAAGCTCTTGGAACATCGCGGGCCGGACGGCACCGGCATCTGGACGTCGCGTGATGGGCAATGGACGCTCGGACACACGCGGTTGTCGATCATTAAGGCCCACCAGCAAGCGGGACGGCGACGGGCGCCCATGCGGACCCGATCGAGGCGGCGTGCTGTGCGAGCGATTGGTGTACGTCGGCCCTCAGACAGTCGATGTGGATATGAAGTTGGTTCTGCG
>JAVRPX010000339.1:0-2598 GCA_032161985.1 Mycobacterium sp. | reverse complement strand
AGCAGAGTCTGGCCGGTGACGTAGCTCGACAGGTCCGACAGCAGGAACAGGATGGCGCCTGCCTGTTCCTCTGGCCTGCCACGGCGCCCCATTGCGATCGCTTTGCGGTCGCGCTCGGGATCGTCGCCGGTATACGTGCGTGACGCCGCGGTCTCGGTCACGCCAGGTGCCACCGCATTGACCCGGATGTTGTCCGACGCCAGCTCGACCGCCATCGTGCGGGTCATCGCCACGACCGCGGCCTTGGCCGTCCCGTAGGCGATGTGGAACGGCGCGGTGTTCATGCCGCTGATCGACGAGATCGAAACGATCGAGCCGGGGTTCTGCTGGCTGCGAATCTCTGCGGCCACCGCCTGGCTCATGAAGAACGAGGTCTCAAGATTCGCGACGAACAGCTCGCGCCAGTCGGTTCGGCTGACCCGGGTCGAGGGCATCCAAGTGGCCGGCGCGGCGCCACCGGCGATGTTGACGAGTCCATACAGATTGCCCTCGGTGCGCCGCACCTGATCGAGCACAGCGGCGACGCCGTCGTCGGTTGACGCGTCAGCGGAGACCGGCACAACCGACAGGCCATTCTGGGCCAGCGGCGCGATGTGCTCGTCGAGGTTTTCCTTCGACCGACTGACCGCGACGACGGTGGCACCCGCCTCGGCGGCCATCCGCGTGATGGTGGTGCCGATGCCGCCGCCACCGGCGCCCGACACCACGACGATGCGGCCGTCAAGCCTCAGAAGATCGTCCATGCGCCTATTTGTCCGGACAAAATACGGTGCTCTGCATATTGCAGAACACTATTCCGCAGGGGCGATCAGCTCGTCAAGGCCGCACGAGTCTCTTCTTGTGGCTATTGTCTGGACTAAAGGACCTTGATAACGTCCGAGGTCATGACGACGTCTGTTCACGACGGCCGATACACCGCTCCGAGCCCAACCGCCGCGGAAGGCTGGCGCCTGGAGCGGCTCACTGCGCCGAGCCGATTGTTCGGTGCCAACGGGCTGCGGACAGGTCCCGACGGGCGCGTCTACGTCGCGCAGGTGACGGGCAGCCAGATCAGCGCGCTGGATCTCGGCACCGGACGCGTGGACACGGTGAGCGCCAGGGGCGGCGACATCATCGCGCCCGACGACGTCGCCTTCGACAGCAGCGGCAACCTGTACGCCACCGAGGTCATGGACGGCCGGGTGAGTGTGCGAGACGCAGGTGGGCGAACCCGGGTGCTGCGCGACGACCTTCCTTGCGCGAACGGCATCACCGTGCACCAGGACCGACTGTTCATCGGCGAGTGCCGCGAGGGCGGACGGTTGATGGAGCTCGATCGCAGCTCCGGCGCGCAGCGGATCCTTCTCGAAGACCTGCCGTCGCCCAATGCCATGGAGGTCGGCCCTGACGGTCTCTTGTACTACCCGCTGATGGTGGCCAACGAAATCTGGCGGATAGACCCCGACCCCGATAATTACGGTGAGCCGCAACGCGTTGCGGGCGGCCTGGGCGTGCCCGACTCGGTGAAGTTCGATTCGGATGGCTTCATCGTCTCGACGCAGGTGGCCAGCGGGCAGGTGCTGCGCATCGACCCCCGCAGCGGCGAGCAGACCCTGCTGGCGCAGCTCACGCCGGGGCTGGACAATCTGACCTTTGTCGGCGACCGGTTGTTCGTCTCGAACTTCACCGGCGAGATCACCGAGATTCTCGGCGGCGGCGAAACCCGCACCGTGTTGCCTGGCGGATTGAACTGGCCGCTGGACCTCGCTATAGGTGACGACGGCAACCTCTACGTCGCTGACGGTACTTACTTCTACGTCGTGGACCCCGACGGATCGCTGCGGACCGTCGGCATGCTGTTCTCGCCAGGTTATCCCGGCTTCCTTCGCGGCTTGGCTCCCGCGGGGCCCGGCACCTTCGTGGTCGCGACGTCAGGGGGGCAGATCGCCCGCTACCGTCCTGGTGACGGCGAAACAGACTATCTCGCAGACGGATTCGACCAGCTCTATGGCGTCGCGATCGGCCAGGGCAACACCATTGTCTTCGCCGAACTCGGCACCGGAAGGGTGCACTCGCTGCGAGCGGGCAACGTAGAGCTGTTGGCTTCGGGACTACGGGATCCGGTCGGCGTCGCATTCGACCCGAACGGCATGCCTTTGGTGTCCGAATCGGGCGCGGGTCGGATCGTACGGGTCGCCGGGTCCACGGAGACCGTCGTCGACGGGCTGCAGCGCCCACAGGGCATCGTGGTTTCCGACGGGGTGCTCTACATCGTCGATGCAGGCACCAAGGAGGTCATCGCGGTCGACCTCAACACCGGCGCCCGCCGCACGATCGCTTCTGGCCTGCCGGTCGGACCCCCGCCCGGTGTAGAACCCAAGCCGCTCAAGGGAATGCCGCCGTTCTCCGGGCCCCAGGGCCCTTTCGCCGGCATCACGATAGGGCCGGGCGGCACCCTGTACGTTTCGGCCGACGGCGACGGCAGCGTTCTGGCGTTGCGACGCGCATGACCGTCAGCCCGACCGACCATCGCTACCTTCAGGTGGCGCGCACGCTGCGTAAGGAGATCGTCGACGGCGTGTACCCGGTGGGTTCGCAGCTGCCAACGGAACAACAGCT
>JAVRPX010000338.1:0-8023 GCA_032161985.1 Mycobacterium sp. | reverse complement strand
ATCAATGTCCGTGCGCCCCAGCCCTTATCGCGCTTGGCGATCTGCACCGGTTCGGCCAGTCCTGGCCACAGCGGACCGCCGGCCTCGTTCTCCTCGGCGAACCCGTCGGTGCGGATGAACCTGTTGCGGTAAAACGCTTTCCTGTCGCGGAACCCGACGACGTGCACCATGCCGACGCCGTCGAAGGGGTGGTAGAACTTCAGCGCCGGATGCAGCGGGGTCTCGGTGTTGCGAAGGTACACACCATCGAGGTCACGCGGAATCTCGCCCTCGACGACGGTCAGGTCGTCGGCGTCCCACTCGGTGGTCTGCGGACGCCACGGGCCTGTCCGGTACGGATGGTCGTCGTCCTCGGGCAGGGTGGAGAGGAACTTGCCGACGATCTCGACATCCATCTCTCACACCCCGCTCACGACGAAGCTGACCGTGGTGGAGGTGCTACCGCCGAAGTTGAGCGTGCCGAACGTCTTCGCGCCCTCGACCTGGTAGTCGCCGGCTGCACCGCTGACCTGCTTGACGGCGTCGACGAGCATCCGCACTCCGGACGCGCCGACGGGATGTCCGCCGCCGATCAGCCCGCCGCTGGGGTTGATCGGCAGCCGCCCGCCGATATCGATTTCGTTGTTTTCGATTGCCTTCCAGGATTCGCCGGGGCCGGTGAGCCCGATGTGGTCGATGGCGAGGTACTCGCTGGGGGTGAAGCAGTCGTGTACCTCGAAGCCGTCGACGTCCTCGAGCGTGACGTGGGCTCGGTCGAACGCATCGAGTACCGCGGAACGCACGTGAGGCAGTACGTATGGGTCGTTGGCGGCGCGGTCGAGCTTCTGCTGCAGGCCAAGGCCGACTGTGCGGTGCCCCCAGCCGTCAATGCGGCCGATCGGGTGTGCGCCGGGATGGTCGCGCAGGTATTCATCGGTGACCAGGACGATGCCTGCGCCACCGTCCGTCATCTGGCTGCAGTCGAACCGGCGCAACCGGCCCTCGACAAGCGGGTTGGCGTCGTCGGCGGCGAGCGGATCGGGCACCGTCCAATCGCGGGTCTGCGCGTTCGGATTGGCGCGGGCGTTGGCGAAGTTCAGTTGGGCGATGGCCCGCAGATGGGCCTCGTCGAGGCCGTAGCGGCGGTCGTATTCGTTGGCCACTTGGTCGAACATGTACGGCCACATGAACTTTGCGTCGGCGCCCTCGTGGTCGGTCCAGGCGGCGGCGCCGAGGTGTTGCGCGGCGGTATCGCCGGGCACCGTCTTCTCCAGTTCGATGCCGACGACGAGGGCAGTGCGGTACGCGCCGGAGCGCAGGTCTGCGAGTGCCGCCAGGGTGGCCACGCTTCCCGATGCGCAGGCGGCTTCGTGGCGGGAAGCGGGCGTATCCCATAGCCCGTCGTTGACGCTGGCAGGCATCGCGCCGAGGTGGCCCTGGCGGGCGAACATCTCGCCGAACGCGTTGGCCACGTGAACCACCTCGATGTCCGCGGCGTCGACGCTGGCTGCCTCAAGCGTGTTTGCCACCACTTCGCCGGTCAGGTCGGCGAAGTCATGGCCTTCTCGGGTGAAGTTGCGCGCGAAATCACTCTGATAGCCGCCGAGGATCCAGACGTTGGCAGTGCCCATGAGCGGACGATACTACAACTAAGAGAGTGACTTGGGCGCATTCGCCAGCGAGAGGCGGCCCCGCCGGCTCTAGGTCTGAACCGACGAGACCTCAGCGAGCACGCTGGTCGACCATTGCGCCCGCCTAATGGGGCATTGCCCGCGGAGTCGATTGACAAACGTCTGCATATCGCCGGGCGACAACGGGAAGCCTGTACGCGTGACGCAGCCGCGCAATTACGACCTGGCCCAGCGAATGGCCGAGCTTGCGCGCGCTGCCGCGGCGCCGCGAAGCGTCGACGAGGTGCTGTCCGACGTGACCGCTACGGCGATGGAGCTGATACCCGGAGTCGACACGGCAGGGGTGCTGCTCATCGGTAAGAACGGAAAGTGGGATTCCGTCGCCAACACGTCTGACCTGCCGCATCGGCTGGATGAGCTGCAGATGTTGTTCAACGAGGGGCCGTGCGTGGAGGCGGCGCTCGACGAACTGATCGTGCGGACCGACGATTTCCGGTCCGAAGACCGCTGGCCTCAGTACTCGGCTGCGGTGGTCGAGATCGGCGTATTGAGCGGGTTGTCGTTCAAGCTCTACACCAGCGACCGCACCGCGGGGGCGTTGAACCTGTTCTCGTTCAAGCCCAACGCGTTCGACGCGGAAGATGAAACCACTGGCGTCGTCCTCGCCGCGCATGCGGCGGCGGCGATCCTGGCCAGCCGTCACGGTGAGCAGCTGCAGTCGGCGCTGTCGACCAGAGACCGCATCGGCCAGGCCAAGGGCATCATCATGGAGCGCTACGGCGTCGACGAGGTGAAGGCCTTCGAGATGCTGCGGCGGCTCTCCCAGGACAGCAACACCAAGCTGATCGACATCGCGCAACGGGTCATCCACACCCGCGAATGAGCAAATCGAGGCCCTGCGGCGGAGTCGAGCGGCAGCCCGCGTTCGGGGTGAGATGACAGGGCTGTGACTACCCCGCAATGGGGGTATTGACCTGCGCGCCAGGGTAGGAGTAGAACATTTACTGCTCCGTACGTCCTCTGTGAGGGGAAGCCCGGTCGCGAATGGTTTTCGCGCCGAGATTTGATGCTCAAGAGGGTTGCCGAGCGCACAAATTGGCAGAGGGTATTCCGCACAAGGGGTATTGCGATGCAACAACATCCGGGAATTGAGCATCAATTCGCCGTTGTGAAATCCAGCGGCGGTGACGGCAAGGACGCCGTCGATGGGGCGTTAGCTGCTGGTGACCCGCAGCGGGTCGGCTGGTTTCGCTTCTACTTCGACGACGACCGCTGGGAGTGGTCGCCCCAGGTAGAGAGGATGCACGGCTACTTGCCGGGCTCGGTCACCCCGACCACCGAAATGGTGTTGACCCACAAACATCCCGACGATTACCGCCAGATCGCTGACACCCTCGATCTGATCCGCCAATCCCGCCAGCCGTTCAGCAGCCGGCACCGCATCATCGACGTGCAAGGCCGAGTCCATCATGTTGTTGTCGTCGGTGATCTTCTGCGTGAGGACGACGGAACGGTGCGAGGCACCCACGGCTACTACGTTGACGTCACCCCGTCGGAACGGGAACGCCAGGACCAGGTGACCGCCGCCGTCACAGCTATCGCCGAGGCCCGAGCAGACATCGAGCGGACCAAGGGCATGTTGATGCTGATCTACGGGATGGATGAAGCGGCCGCATTCGAATTGCTCAAGTGGCGGTCCCAGGAGACCAACGTCAAGTTAAGGCACCTGGCCGCACAGGTAGCCGCCGACTTCCTTGCTCTTACCGGAAGCGAACAGCTCCCATCGCGGTCCGGCTACGACCAACTGCTGTTGACCGCGCACCTTCGGATCAATGCGGATACCGAGTCGGTGGACGATGCCGTCCTAGAGCCGTCAGAGGACACGGGATAGGCAGCGCCAGTCATCCTGCGCCAGTCATAGTCAGCTCGCGATGTTTCGGCTGGTGAGCGTCGGGGTACACGCACTCCGTCGGTTTAGACCCAGCCGCGTAAGCATTATCCGCGGAGCCGATAGGGGCTAACTGGTGGCTGAGTTGACATCCGATTACTCGGAATTGACGGAGATGTTCCGTCATCTCAAATTGCTTGACGAAGCGTCGCTGGCATTCCGGTGTCAGCGCGACGCAATTATCGAACGCGGTCTTCCGCTCGCCGATCACATCGCCCGCCGATACGCCGGCCGGGGTGAACCATTTGACGATCTCGTCCAGGCTGCGCGACTCGGTTTGGTGCACGCCGTCGACCGGTTTGACGTCGACAAAGGCGCAGAATTCCTGTCGTTCGCCGTGCCTACCATGATGGGCGAGGTTCGACGTCACTTCCGTGACTACGGATGGGCGGTCAAAGTGCCCCGCCGCGTCAAAGAGCTTCAACCGCAACTCATTAAGGCCCGCGCAGAGCTATCACAACGGCTAGGGCGAGCACCGAACGCCACCGAAGTCGCGGATCAACTAGGCATCGACCGCGATCTAGTGATCGACGCGACGATCGGTGGCGGCAGTTACTCCACAATGTCCACCGATATGCCGGTCGGGCCCGGCGACGACGACAGACTGTTCGGCGACACCCTCGGCGACGTCGACCCCAACCTGGACAAGGTGCTCGATGTCGAGACGGTACGCCCCCTGATCGCCGCGTTGCCCGAGCGCCAGCGCACCGTCCTCACGCTTCGATTCTTCGAGAACCTCACCCAAAGCCAAATCGGCGAACGCATCGGCTGCTCGCAAATGCACGTCTCGCGTCTGCTTGCCAATGCACTCGACACACTGCGCAGCCAAGCCCGTAGACCGCAACTCGCTGTCACCGGATAGGGAAACGCGGTCAGGCGTGAATCGATGAAAGATGGTATCTAGCAGGGCTAGATACCATCTTTGACCTGTGCCCCCGGCAGGATTCGAACCTGCGACACCGGCTTTAGGAGAGCCGTGCTCTATCCCCTGAGCTACGAGGGCGGGGGACCGCTCGCAGCTTATCGGAGGGACTACTCAGGCGACCGCGGAGCGCGCAGGCGGTCCCTAAGTGCGGTCAGCGCGTCCAGGGTGGCTTGCCTGGCCTCGGCCGGTGCGTTCTCGGTGTTGACGACACCGCTCAGCGCAGCTCCGCGATCACCTTCGAGAACGATTCCGCATGCGGCGCCTGCACGATGATGTAGCTGACCCCGTAGGTGTCGCGGTAGTTGCGGATCCGGTCGGCCATGTCCCTCGTCGACCCCGAAAGAACGCCCGGGTGGCGCAGCAGCTCCTCGTCGGTCAGGTGGGGCAGGAACTGGCGGGGGATCTTCAAGTCCGGCATACCGGAACCGTCGATGGGCATCGCGGTGAGCGCGACATTCAATTCCAACTTGTCGAACCGGTCAGGTGCGGCGCTACGGACGAACTCGATCCGGTCTGCGAGCGGATCATCTTCGGCACCGGGTGCTCGGTCGCCCCCGGTGAAGCCGATGATGTCGGCCTGCTTGGCCGCGACGGTCAGCACTCGGTCGCCGTTGCCCGCGATCAGGATCGGCACATCGGGCAGGTGCTCACGCATGTACTCGATGACGTGTTCCATGTGGTCGATCCGTTGGCGCGCGCTGGGGTACGGCAGTTCGGCCGCCTCGAATTCCTCACGCACATAACCCGTTCCGAGCCCGAGTTCGAATCGCCCGTCGGTGAGGTCGCGCATGGCGCCGACGTCTCGGGCCAGCAGCGCTGGCTTATAGAAACCCGTGTTGAGGACGAACGTCCCGACCCGCAGGGTGCTCGTACCCGCCGCGACCATCGTCAGCGTCGGGAACGGGGCAGCCATGCCGAGGTGGTCGGGTACGTGCAGCACGTCGTAGCCGAAGTCCTCGATGCGGCGCGCCCAGTCCTGGATTGACGACTGTGACTTGGCGTTGCGCAGACCGATGCCGAACCGGAAGTCCTTGACCATTCCCCGATCGTAGGCAGCCGCTCGCGATGTTTGGCGGGCGCCGCCTGTGGGCAACCGTCATCCGCCGACTGCGTAACCCACAACCGAAGGACTTACCGCCGGATCCGGCCCGTCGTGAGATCTCCGACGGGCCGGATCAAGCTTTCGCCATGGCCAGCCATCCCACCTTTGGCGTCGAAGAAGAGTTTCTTCTCGCCGACGCGACGACCGGCGAACCGGTCGCCGTGAACAGAGCCGTGGCTGCCCACGCCGCCGAGCGCGGCGTCAAGCTACAGCTCGAGCTGACCAGCTGCCAGATTGAGACGACTAGTGACATCTTCGGCGGTAGCGGGGAATTGCGCGAACAGCTGACCAGGCTGCGCCGCACCGCAGCCGAAGCCGCCGAGGCCAACTGCGCGCAGTTGTTGGCCGTCGCGTTGCCGCCGGCCGTGCCGCTCGAGTTCCCGATCACCGACACCCCGCGCTACAACGAGATCGCCGAGAAGTTCGGCATGCTCGCCCACGAGCAGGGCATCTGCGGATGCCACGTGCACGTCGCGGTGCCCAGCCGCGAGGTCGCGATCCAGGCGAGCAACCGGCTGCGTCCGTGGTTGCCGTTGTTCTTGGCGCTGAGCGCCAACTCGGCGATCTATCGCAACACCGACACCGGCTACGCCAGCTTTCGTAGCGTGTTGTGGGCGCGGTTGCCCAACGCGGGACCTCCTCCGCAGTTCGACTCCATCGACGAGTACGACGCGGCGGTCGAGATGCTTCACGCGGCCGGCGTCGTGCTCGACGATGGCATGGTCTATTGGGATGTCCGCCCGTCGGCCAAGTTCCCGACGGTCGAGGTGCGTGTTGCAGATGTGCCCGCGACAGTCGCCGAGACCGTGCTGCTGGCCACGCTGCTCCGGGCCACCGTGATGACGGTGCTCGACGACGAACGACGCGATGAGCCGAGTCCGCCGCTCACGCCCCATGCATTGAAGGCGGCGTATTGGAAGTCCGCCCGTGACGGTCTCGACGGCGAGGCGCTCGACCTGATCGAAAGCCACGCCCCGGTGCCCGCGCGGGTGTTGTTGGAGCGCCTCGTCGAACATGTCCGGCCTGCCCTCGAAGCGGTCGGCGATTACGGCATGGCCAAGGACGAACTGGCCCGCATCGCCGAGGTGGGCAACGGCGCGATGCGACAACGCCGGGCCTGGGCACGTCGACACGACGTCGCCGACGTCATCGCCGAGCTCGCAGCGGCAACGCTGTCGGAGACCGAAAGCGCCTAGGTCAACTGCAGCTTGGCGAAGGGTGGGCTGGTGGGCTGCGCTGAACCGCCTGGTGGTTCCACCGTGAACGCGAGCATCTGCGAGTCGCCGAGATCGGGCAACACCGCGGTGGTCGACGGCGCGACCGCCTTGGCGTCCATGGTCCCGGCCGACTCCGGTCCCTTGTCCCCGATCAGCCACATTTGGTACACCGTGCCTGCCGCCGGTGGGGCGACGTTGTTCATCACCAGCACACCGGCGTTCTTCTCGCGGGAGAACACCACAGTCGCCGTGCCGCCGGTCGGAATCTGGCCGGACACCGTCCGCACATCCGGAGCAGCGAACACCTGCTCGGCGGTCGACGGGCTGGGCGCAGGCCGCAACGCCAGTCCGACGCCCAGCGCGCCGAGACCGATCACCAGCGCGGCCGCGGCCGCCAACACCGTGGTCTGCCAACGCTTGATCCGCGGGCGCAACACGCGCACCGGATCGCCGCTCACCTCCGTCAGCAGTCGGTTCCGCAGCTGGTCCGGCGGCTCGACAGCGGTGGCCGCCGACACCACGGCCATCGTTTCCCGGACCGCGCGCACTTCCTCATCGAAGGCCTGTGCGACCTCGGGCGGCGCCGCGGCGACGCGTCGCTCGATGTCAGCGAGCTCGGCCTCGGGCACCGCGTGCAGCGCGTACGGCGTCGCGAGGGCGATCAGATCGGGATCCAGCGGTTCGGTCATGAGATCCCCAGACACCTGCGCAGGCCGCGAATGGCGTCGCGCATCCTCGACTTGATCGTCGCGAGATTTGCCGACAACCGTTCCGACACTTGGGCATACGTCAGCCCGTCGTAATAGGCGAGCTGGATGGCCTCACGCTGCGCATCGGTCAGTGAGCCCAGGCAGTCGGCCACCTCGCGCCGCTCGTCGCGCAGGATCACCGAGTCGGCAACCAGATCCGCAGGCGGGTCGACGTTGGCGGCACCGTAGCGCGACTCACGCTGGCTTGCCGCCTGCTCCGAGCGCACCCGATCGACCGCGCGCCGGTGTGCCAATGTCATCAGCCACGCCAGCGGCGAACCCGCCGACGGGTCGTAAGTCTCCGCGGTGCGCCACACCTGCAGGTAGATGTCCTGCGTGGTCTCCTCGCTGTAGCCGGGATCGCGCAAAACCCGAATGACCAGGCCGAACACCCTGGCCCGGGTGCTGTCGTAGAACGCGGCGAATGCATCGACGTCGCGGCGGGCCACCTGGCGCAACAACGCGTCGAGTT
>JAVRPX010000337.1:0-4875 GCA_032161985.1 Mycobacterium sp. | reverse complement strand
CACGGCAGCGCGGCAGGCACGAATAGCACCACCACGCCCATCACCAACGCGATGCCAATCAGCGCCTCGCGGTCGGTGTGGCGAAACCGCCACCACAACAACGGAAGTGAGATCGCAATGATCGCGATCCCGATGATCCGGGTGACATCGAGCACTGCGTAGAAGTTCACAGGGAACAGCAGGCTGCCGAACACGTTGATCAGATTCGCCGCGGCGGTCGGCACCGTCAGCCAGTTGATGATCTTAACGGAACCGGCCAGAGCGGTCAGCCAGCCGAGGCCGACGCCTGCCAGCCAGGACAACACGGCGAATACCGCAACGAATATCAGCGCCGACGCGGCCGTGGCCACCGCGAACGCCTTCACCGGCGGGTACCCCCGCCGGTATCGAAGATCACGCGTCCACACCCACACCATGAACGGAAGTGCGAGTCCCGCTGTTGCTTTCACCGCCACGGCGACAGCGATCAGGCTGACGCCCCAGATGTGGTGACCGCTGAATGCCAACGCAAGGGCGGCGATCATCAGACCAACCATCAGCATCTCGTTGTGCACGCCACCCATGAGGTGAATGATCACCAACGGGTTCAACACGCAGATCCACAGCGCGGCTGCGCCATCGCCGCCGACATGGCGGGCCACCCGCGGCGCCGCCCAGATCAGCAGGGCCAGGCCAGGCAGCATGCACAGCCGCAACAGCATGGTGCCGGCCACCACGTCGTTGCCGACGAGCATCGTGACGAACTTCGCAACCAGAATGAATCCAGGGCCGTATGGTGCGGTCGTCGTTGTCCAGATCGGACTCACGTTGTCCAGCAATGAGTTCGGGTTGTCGATCGGGCCGACGACGTACGGGTCGAAGCCGTCGCGCAGAAGTGCGCCCTGCGCCAGATACGAGTAGGTGTCGCGACTGAACACAGGAACGGACAGCAACAGCGGCGCCAGCCAGAATCCGGTCGTCGCCACCATCGTGTATTCGGTCGCGGTGCGATCGATCACTCGGCGACCCAGCCAGAGCCAGGCACTCAGCATCAGCGCCACGCCCGCCCACAGCAGCACCGACGACAGCACCAATCCGTGACCGAACCGAAGCCAGGACAGGTGCAGCGACTCCAGAAGCGGATCATGCAGCCGGGTACTGCCAGCGCCAAGGCCGCCTGCGGTGATCAGCACGGCACCCAGCGCGCCCAGCAGTGCCGGCCGTGCCTGCGGCGACGTCGCGAACGACGTCAGCCTCCAAAGATGATGCGCCGGCCCGGTTCTCGGGGCCTGCGTCGGCGTCGGGGTAGTCATGCTCCTAGGCGGACCGGTTCGCGGCCAATCTGGCGAGCTCGGAGAGGCCGACCTTTGCCTGGACGTCGATCGGCGCGGCGTTGAGGATCTCCAGAGAGCGGCGGGTGAGCGTGTCGATGCGCTCCTCGACCGCGGCCAGCGCGCCGACCGATTCGATGACCAGACACAGTTCCTTCACCTGGCCGTCGGACAGCTCGGTTCCGATCGAGGTGCGTAAGAGCTTGGCGGCGACCGGGTCCACCTTCTCGGCCCGCTCGACGGCCTCGGCCAGCAGCACTGTGCGCTTGCCCGAGCGCAGATCGTCGCCGGATGGCTTGCCCGTGATCGCCGGGTTCCCGAACACGCCGAGCACATCGTCGCGCAGCTGAAACGCCACACCCAGGTTCGTCCCGAGCTCGTGGAACGCGGCGAGCACGTCGGGGCGGTCGGCCGCGGCCGCAGCGCCGAACTGCAAAGGTCGCGAGATGGTGTACGACGCGGTCTTGTAGATGTTGACCGTCATCGCCGACGCCACCGACTCCGCGCCGCTGGATTCGGCGACGATGTCGAGGTACTGCCCGCCGAGCACTTCGGTGCGGATGGCCGACCAGACCCGCCGCACCCGCTGCTGCGCGTCGACCGGTAGGTCGGTGGTCGCGACGATGTCGTCGGCCCATACCAGCGCGAGATCGCCAAGCAGAATCGCCGCCGACAGTCCGAACTGCTCGGATGACCCGTGCCAGTTGCTGCGGCGGTGCTTGTCGGCGAACAGCCGGTGCACGGTCGGGAGCCCGCGGCGGGTGGCCGAGGCGTCGATCACATCGTCGTGCACCAAGGCGCACGCGTGCAGCAACTCCAGTGCCGAGAACAGCCGCAGTATCGACGGTGCGACGGGATCGGAGACGGGATCTGCCACCGCACGCCAGCCCCAGTAGGCGAACGCCGGGCGCAGCCGTTTACCACCGCGCAGCACGAATTCTTCGAGGGCGGCGGTGAGCTCCGCGTAGTCGGTGCCGATGTACGCGGCGTCGGTGCGACGATTGCGGAGATACTCGCGCAACTGGTCGGTGACGGTGCTGGCCAACTCGACGGCTGACGGTGCCGCTGCATCCACGCTCAGCGGGCGCCCCTTTCCAAAAGTCTTCGCTTACGTCTCGTACTCGCCCCCGAGTGCATTCAGCGTAGAGCGTGCGAAGGGTTTTGTACCAAGTCAGGGGAGCGGCGAGCGGTCCCGGCTCGTATACGCCAGTCCGCCGATGATCGCGGCCACCAGAAACGAGGCCACGCCGAGCCAGATCGCCGCGCCGGTGAACGAGCGGGCACTGGGATCGGTGTAGCGGGCCTGGGCGCTCATGGTGCTGACCACACCGGGCCGCAGCTTCCACTCGACGACATCGGAAGACACCTGGTCGCCGTTGGTCGACGTGACTTCGCCGGGGAACGCCACCGAAAGTGACACGTCGGCCTCTGAGTCGTTGAGCGACGTGAGGTCGGCGCGGCCCTCGAGGATGACCAGGTCGCCGGCGCGGCGCAGCGAGATGTCGACGCCTGCGGCGTCCCGGTTCATGTTGGCCAGCTGGGGCACTTCGGCGAAGGTCAGGTCGGAGAAGACCGCCTGCGAACCGACGTAATCGTCGCGGTTGTAGTCGGAGACCGCCACCTTCTGCGCGAACGGCAGGCTGTTGAGCAGCTGAGGGCCCTTGTCGTCGGCATTGCGAGGCTTGGCCGCCGCGATGATCTGACCCGACACCCGGTCGTCCGGTGACACCGTGATCGACGCCCTGACCCGTACGCAGCCGACTGCCATCGGCACGACGAGCAGAAGCAGCAACGCGACAGCGAGCATGCGCCTGGAGCGGGAACGGGCGGGCACCTGGTCATCGTGCCAGACGCAGGTCTCACAGTGGCAATGCCCGGCCCAGGATCGCGAACGCGCGCGGATCGCCTGCGAAGTGGTAGCCGCGGATGATGTCGTTAAACCCGAGCCGCCGGTACAGCCGCCACGCCCGGTTGGCCTCGCCGTTGATCTCCGGAGTCGACAGCAGCACGTGTGCCTCGCCACGGTCGGCGAGCAGCCGTCGGGCCAGCGCCTCGCCGAGCCCGCGGCCCTGCGCCCGCGGCGCGATGTGCAGTTCGGTCAGTTCGAAGTAGCTCGTCATCAGCTCGGAGATCCGCATTCTGTCGGCGCCGACCCGATACAGGCCCTGTACCACCTGCTGCTGCCACCACTGGTCCGGCGCGCCGCAGTAGCCGTATGCGACCCCGAGCATCGGCGCGGCGGCCAGTGCTGCGCCTGACGAGTCGGTGACGTCTTGTTGATCGGGAACCTCGACCGCCGCGACGGCTTTCCAGCCGTACCTGCGGGTGTGCTCGAGCCACATGGACGCACGCTGGTCTTCGGTACCGCGGGGGTAACGCATGGCGTCGACATACACCGCCAGCGCGTCACCGAGCCGGCGCTGCATATCGCTCGGCGACAGATCTGTGAGAAATGTCGCCAACGTGTCCTCGTCCCTTCTCGCCCTCCGGCCCAAAGCGGTGTCGTCCACACCATTATTGGTTGCGCGAGGTGCTGGCTCACAGTGACCGCGGCCGTCATAGAATCGAGCGGCGAACTAGGTGGTACGGCTCAGATCGACCTCGTATCATGACTGTTAGGTGTCCGTGAATGCGGGCGAAACACGAGTTTGAACTTTTAGACGGCCGGGCCGGCAAGGAGGGACGAATGCCACTCTCCGATCATGAGCAGCGCATGCTCGACCAGATCGAGAGCGCGCTCTATGCCGAGGACCCCAAGTTCGCGTCGAGCGTTCGTGGTGGGACCCTGCGCGCTCCCTCGGCGCGGCGCCGTCTTCAGGGCGTTGCACTTTTCGTGATCGGTCTGGCCATGCTGGTTTCCGGTGTCGCATTCAAGGCCACCATGATTGGCAGCTTCCCGATTCTGTCCGTCATCGGCTTTGTGGTGATGTTCGGCGGCGTTGTCTTCGCGATCACCGGCCCGCGACGGGCCAATGGCGGTCGCGATCGCGCGGGCTCCGAGCCGGGCGCGCCTCGCCAGAAGCGCGGCAAGGGGTCTGGCGGGTCGTTCACCAGTCGGATGGAGGATCGATTCCGCCGCCGCTTCGACGAGTAGCCCGGTATCGAGCCGAGGGGTAGCCCACAAGGGGCTGCCCCTTTTTGTGTGCGCGCGTGTCGCGAATTCTCCCCACACCGCCCCACTGACCCACTCGCGGGCGTCTACCTGGGGTTTTGCCTGATCGCGGCCATGGGCGGCCGCCGGTAGGCCCGAGGTAACACCTGGATCGGGGGGACTAGTGGGGACGTCCGACTAACTTTTGCTACTAAATGGCGCGATGTGGGGGATTGTGGGGTAAAGTGGCGGACAACGGAGCGACCGGGGCTCCGGAGTGGTGGGAGGTGGCGGGATGTTTCTCGGCACCTACACGCCGAAGCTCGACGACAAGGGGCGGCTCACGTTGCCCGCCAAGTTCCGCGACGCGCTGGCAGGAGGGTTGATGGTCACCAAGAGCCAAGATCACAGCCTGGCCGTCTACCCGCGCGCCGAGTTCGAAAAGGTGGCTCGACGAGCGTCGCAGGCGTCGCG
>JAVRPX010000336.1:0-17599 GCA_032161985.1 Mycobacterium sp. | reverse complement strand
TGTCCTTGATTGACTCGTCCATCGGCTCAGTCCGCCCGTGCCTGCCGGAGCAGCTGCACGGCCTTCGGCCCGGCGCCGTGAAGGGCGAGGAGGCCGTCGAGATCCGAAGGCAGGTCTGCGATGGCGCTGTAACCGGCGTCGAGCAGCGCGCCAGTCGCGGGCCGGCCGATCCCGACACCGTCGAAGACGGGACCACGATCCTCGGCGTCGACCATGCGCCGAGGATAGGCACTTCGTCGAGCGATTGGCTCCGCGACTCGCGAGGCCACCTATAACGGCAGTTCAGCGGTCGACGGCCCGCATGGCCGTTCATGCGCCCATCACGGCGTTGTCATCGATCTTCTTGAAGTGGTCGTGGACGGGCTGGCAGGTCCTAGTCGCGAAGGTTCCGCGCTTCGTGCCCGCGCGTGGTGGTCCTCCGACCGAATGCAGCCGCGAACGGATGCGTTCGCCGGAACGGGTTGCGCGACAAGGAACTTGTACGTCTGCTCGACGAGACCGCTTGTGTTGTAAGCGCTTCGATCACCATACGCAATAGGCGCGGTCGACATTTGCCGCTTTGCACTAAGGTGGCCGTCTATGGGTTCGCTGGATGGTCGGGTCGCGTTCATTACCGGAGGGGCACGCGGGCAAGGGCGTGCGCATGCCTTGGCGCTAGCCGCCGAAGGGGCAAACGTCGTTATTGCCGACGCACCCCGTCCGATGGCGGATCTGACGTATCCGCTCGGCACCGAGGACGATCTTCGCGACACGGCCAAGCAGGTCGAGGAGCTGGGCGGCCTCTGCCTTCCGATCACCATGGATGTGCGGGACCCCGCCGCGGTAGGTGCGGCTGTCGAGGAGACCGTAAACAGGTTGGGAAGTCTCGACATTGTGGTGGCCAACGCCGGAATCGTGAGCACCGGACAATTGGAAGAGGTGACGGACGAGATCTGGCAGCAGCTTGTCGATACCAATCTGACGGGCGCATTTCATACTCTGCGGGCCGCGATACCGGTGATGCGACGGCAGCGCTTCGGCCGGATTGTCGTCACGTCCTCAATGGGCGGCCGGATGGGCATTCCAGAGCTGGCGGCATACAACGCGACTAAATGGGGAGTCATCGGGCTGGCCAAGTCGGTGGCCTTGGAGGTCGCCAAGGAGGGCATCACAGTCAATGTCATCTGCCCGACCACCGTGCAGACGCCGATGGTGCAGCCCGAGGGCGGCGACGACGTTCCCGACGACTTGGTCCGACGGATGATGAAGGCAAACCCGATTCCTCAACCATGGATTGCACCCGAGGACGTCAGCCGTGGGCTGCTGTACTTGGTCACAGATCCGGGCGTAGTCACCGGCAGCGTCCTCGAGATCGGCCTGGGCGGCAGTGCTCGAATGCATTGACAATCAAAGTCTTCCGCTGGGCTACTAGAGCAGCGCACTCGGCGGTAGATTGCCACCCGTGAGCGAAGACAGAGTCTGTGTGCGGACAGGCGCCAATGGCGTGGCGACGGTGACGATGGTGCGCTCCGATAAGCACAATGCGCTCGACCAAGCGATGTTCGAAGGGTTGATGAATGCCGCTGAGCAGCTGGCAAACGATGCTTCGGTGCGTGCGGTCGTGTTGCATGGCGAGGGCAAGAGCTTCTGCTCTGGTCTGGACATTGCAAGCTTCATGGCCGGAGAAGGAGGCACCGACGTTCTGCTGGCCCGCGACGACGACCGGCTGGCCAACTTCGCTCAGCGCGTGACCTACGACTGGTCGCTGGTGCCGGCGCCAGTGATCGCGGCGATTCACGGCAACTGCTTTGGCGGCGGTCTGCAGATCGCGCTCGGGGCCGACATCCGGATCGCGGCCCCGGACGCGAAGCTGTGCATCATGGAGATCAAGTGGGGCCTCGTACCCGATATGGGCATCACGCAGACGCTGCCTCGGCTCGTACCGATCGACGTTGCGAAAGAGTTGACGTTCAGCGGCCGCATCGTTTCCGGGAGTGAGGGATTCGAGCTCGGGTTGGTCACTCGGACTGCCGAAGATCCGCTTTCTGCGGCGCTGACGCTCGCGGACGATATCGCGCAGAAATCCCCAGATGCCGTCCGCGCTGCGAAGCGCCTTTACGACGAGTCCTGGACCAGCAATGACACCGCGGTCGCTCTGGTGCTCGAAACCGAGTTGCAGGCCGGGCTGATCGGCAAGCCCAACCAGGTCGCAGCCGTCGTGGCTGGCATGTCGGGAGAGCGGCCGGTCTTCGTCGACCCTGTCTAGGCCGCTGACGGAAGCCCGTCAAGGATCCGCATGGCCAGCCGGCAGCCGGCGTGGCACGTCGCCAGCAATGTCGAACAGGTACTGTCCGGGCCAGGGTGTCGACGAGACGTTGGTCGAGCACGAAGCGGTCCGCACCGAAGACCACCTCGTCGGCGTCTGTCCCGACCTCTGCCGCGCCGACCGGACCGGCAAAGTTGCACACCGCCGAAGGGCTGAGCGGCCTGCTGGAAACCATCCGCAATAAGTTCGGGGACACGATGGGATTCCAACTGGTGGTCTACCCCGAATACGCAATCAGCGAGCGGGTCAGCCCAAACGAACAGCCACGTCGAACAGGACTTCATGTATCGCGATGGGCATTGGAACAGCTGGGGCGCGGACACGACAGCGTCGTCCTTGGACTACACCGCCGATCTCAACGCGTTCAACGTGGCCGCGGTGGCCGCCACGTTGGCGGGCGCGCCCCAAGCCCTTGGTGCGCCTGACGGCAGCCAGACCTACCTGATCGTCGAGGGTGCGGAAGGTGGCGCCCTGGAGCTGTCGATCCATTCCGCCGCGCCCGGTACCGGTTTCATGGAAGTCAATCCCGATGGCAGCGTCAGGAGATTCACCCGCCGTGATGAATTGGCCGCCACTGTTCACTACCCGATTAGCCACCTGCAGACCACCGGGTTTTGATTACATGCGGCGTTGATATCGGGTAGGGATCCCGAACACGGCAGCCCGTTTTCCTGAACACAGCCCGGTGGCATAGCTGGGCATGGCGTGCCGTCGGGCCTCACGCACGCCTGGTCCAGAGGACCGGCGAATGCAGATGGTGCGCAAGTGAACGCCATCCCCACAGCAACGATGGCCGCACTGCGGAGTAGTCGGCTGTATCTCATGGGCTGTTGCCTTTCTCGGCGAACTCGTCCCCCCCAGTTGCTTACTGGGAGCCGCTTGTCAGCAAACTCAGTCGGTCGCTTTGAGGCTATCGCGCAACAGGGCGTTTAGAGCCAGATCCGCAACTTAATGCTCACCGGCGAGCGGTACGCCCGCATCACCGCTCTAGAGGCTGGCAATAGCGGAGGTTGACCCGGAAGTGGTCGGGTTGCGAGGTAAAGGATGTCAATTTGTCCAACGCGCCGGCGACCCGCGAGACGGCACGCAGCGCCGCGCCGCCGGGCACATCCTCGAACTCGTCCGCGATCACCCGACGGGCGCCGGTCTTGAGGTGCATCCGCGCGAACAGCACGTTGTCTTGGTAGGCGTGCCAGCACTTGCGGCCCTCGGCATACTCCGGCCTGTCCCGGTAGCTGACGACGACGCGCGAACCGCACTGCAGGCGCGTCCGTGACTTGCCGTCCGCACAGACGGACTCCTCATACCCGCCGAGCCGCAGATCGTCCATATTCAGGGATTCGCGCGTCGTCGACGTCACCGGCCCGTACCCGGACATCTCGTCGACCGTCACCTCGGCGCCGTAGCAGTCACCCGGCTGCAGCCCGACCACATCGAGATAGGCGAGGAGCACTTCCTGCGGGGTGGACGGGAGGTACGGGAATGGCGACGGTGTCTCGGGACCCTTCTGCGGACGCGGGTGCACGACTCGGCGGACCGCCGCCCAGTTGAGTACCTCGACGTAGGTGCCGGCGACGCCCTCGAAAGGTACGTCCACCAGCGCGGGTGGAACGTGCGATGTCGTGTGGAACGCCGCGACGCCGGTGACCCGTGCGACCCCGACCGCCCCAGTCTCTCCGGCGCCGAGGTCCCGGAGATCGGCCCCGGCCTCCATCACGACGTCGCGAGCTACACCTAAGCAGGCCTCCGGCGGGATGCCGGCCTCGATCAGCCCCGCCAGCGCCAGATCCTCGTCGAGGACGGACGGCTGGCCGTGCGCGCGGCGCACCGTGTGCTCGCCGGCGTCGAACCGCGCGACGTTGGGCAGCGCGACAGCCGTGGGCAGGACGCCGGGCGCGTGAACGACATCCCACTCGACAAACCGGCGCGCCTCGCCACCAGGCGTGCGTGGACTGATCCGATCCGGCACTCGGTACACCCCGAAGACGAGATCCGGCCGCGCCGCCAGTCCACTGTCGGCGAGGAATCGGGCGACGTCGTGGTGTTGCGTTGCACCCCGGCACGGCACTCGCGTGATCGTCGCCGGAAACGGCCGCGCCGCGAGGTAGGGCCCGCGGGCCGCATCGCGGGCCGCACGTTCGCCCGCCTGCACGCGGGCTCGCTCAATGGGATCGCGGATGCCTGGCGCGAATCCGCTGCCGAAGCCGAGCAGCCCCGACACATTGGTGAGCGCATGGGCGGTGTGCTTCATCTGGTCGAGCGCACCGGGTTGCGGTCCCGACGGGACGGTGCCGTGCACGGCTGCGCCGGCCGCACCGCCGAGCACCTCCGCGTCGAGCCGCGCCTGGTGCTCCGTTCGCGACTGCTCCTGCGCCGCAACTGACGCGGCCTGCGCCGCGTGGGCCGCTTCGATCTGGGTCGCCGCAATCCCTGTGCGCCGGTGCATCTCTGCGTCCGCGGCAGCCTTCTCCTCGGGCGACATTCGCTCGTACCTGCGCTCCAAGTACTTCCTGACAAGGCCCATCTCGCGAACTGTACTGTCGCTGTGACGCCCGCTGGATAGTTCTCGACGGTTTGCCGGGCATCTCCGGCGCACCCGTTGCTCACCGTGACCGGCCGGCACGGTCGTTCGTGAACCCTCGGACCACATGCGACCGAACAAAGTCGGCGACGACCTCGTCATCGTTCATGTCCAACGTTGACGACGGTGTGTTGAACAGCGAGAAGAGCATTCGCGCGAACCACTCGCCGGCCGCTACAACGTCTAGATCCTTGCGCACCTCACCGGTCAGCCTCGCCGCGGCGAGATAGGGCGCAAGGAACTCGCCGCACTCGCGCAACAGCACGGCGGCGTTCTTCGTGAGCAGAAGGCTCACTTCGTCTGCATCGTCGAAATACACTTCGGGCTCGAGAATCCGCCGGGCTCTTGTCACGAACACTGCCGCGAGGGTCAGCTTGTCCTCGAGCGACTCGCCACGACCCATGGCCCTGGCCATCTCGCGGTAGAACCGCTGCGACGAATGCTCTGCACAGGCTTCCACGATCGTGGCTTTGTCGCGGAAGTACTCGTACACCGTACTGCGCGAGACGTCGGCTGCCCGTGCGATGTCGACGACGGTCGTCCTGTTCAAACCTTGCCTTCCGAAGCAGGCGAGGGCGGCCTCGATGATGACCTCGCGGGTGTCGGTGGCGGTCGTCTCCGTGGTCATGGACATCCTGTCAGTCCCCCGGCGCGAGAATCAGGGCGCTCGTGGGTACGCCTGTGCCGGACGTAACCAGCACGTGCTCAACGTTTTCCACCTGGTTGTACGAGGTCCCACGCACCTGGCGGACACCCTCGGTGATGCCGTTCATGCCGTGGATGTACGCCTCACCGAGCAGTCCTCCGTTCGTGTTGATCGGCAGCGATCCGCCTAGCGAGAGCTTCTCGACGGTCGCGAAGTCCTTGGCCTCCCCGCGACCACAGAAACCCAGCTCCTCGAGCTGCGCGAAAACGAACGGCGTGAAGTGGTCGTAGAGGAACGCCGTCTGGATGTCGGTGGGTTTGAGTCCCGAATCGCGCCAGAGCTTTTCGGCGACCACTCCCATCTCGGGTAGCCCGGTGATGTCATTGCGGTAGTAGCTCGTCATCATCTCCCCGTCCGCGGCGGCGCCCTGCACAGCCGCGGTGATCACCGCAGGGGGACGGGGGAGGTCGCGCGCGCGTTCGGCGGTGGTGACGACCATTGCGACGCCTCCGTCGCTTTCCTGGCAGCAATCAAGAAGCCGCAGCACGGGTTCGATGACCCACCTTGAGTTCTGGTGGTCCTCGAGCGTGATCGGCCGCTCGTAGAACCAGGCGTCGGGGTTGCTCGCCGCGTGGGCTCGGTCGACGACGGAGATGCGGCCGAAATCTTCATTGGTGACCCCGTAGGTCGACATGTATCGCTGGGCGTGCAACGCGACCCACGCCGCCGGTGTCAGCAGGCCGAACGGCGCGTAGTTCGCCATAAACAGCGGTGTCTCGGCCGTCTGCCGCGCTGTCGCGCCACCGAACCGAAACCCTGACCGTTCGTTGAACGCGCGGTAGCACACGACGGCGTTGGCCGTATCTGTCGCCACCGCCATCGCGGCCTGCACGACGGTGCCTGCTGCGGCGCCGCCCCCATGAGGCACCCGGTTGAAGAACGTCAAGTCACCGATGCCGACACTTCGAGCCACGTCGATTTCATCGCTCGCGTCCATCGTGAACGTGACCATGCCGTCGACATCGCTCGGCCGCAGCCCGGCGTCATCGATCGCGGCTTTGACTGCTTCGCAGGCGAGTTGGAGTTCACTGCGCCCCGACTCCTTCGAAAACTCGGTCTGACCGATGCCTGCGATGGCTGCCTTGCCGCCGAGCGAACTCATCTGCCCTCCAGCACGCTGATGGTCGCCGTCCCCGAGACGTGATCGCCGAGGCTGTTGCTGCCCTTGAACGTGACCTCAACGAACCCCTCTCCGTCGACGCCTTCGGACTTGCCGGTGACCCTGCCGGTGAACCGCAAAGGATCGTTGGGGAAGGCGGGTACGCCCAACCGGATCGCCAGCTTGGTCACCATTGCCTCGGGACCCGCCCAGTCGGTCAGGAAGCGCACGCACAACCCGTTGGTGGTGAGGATGTTCATGAACATGTTCGGCGACCCCTGCTTCTTCGCGAACTCGGGGTCGTGGTGCACGGGCATGAAGTCACGCGACGCGATCGCACCCGCGACGATCACGGTTGCGGTGACGGGGATCTCGAGCGACGTGACCTCGTCGCCGATGTTGATGTCGCTCCATGCCAGTGTCGTGGTGCGAGATGCTGTGCTGGTCATCGCTCTCCTTCTGAGTAAGCGGCCCCGAGCCGCGCCAGCTGCGCGGACGCCGAACCGAGGGTCAGCTCGTTGTGCTTGGCCCACAGGAAGTAACGGAATAGGGGATAGGTGGTGTCGATGCCGATTCCGCCGTGGACCTGTTGAGCCGTCGCCGCGACTCGAGCGCCTGCTTCGGCCGCCCAGAATTTCGCGATGCCGGCCTCCCTGCCGGGTGATCCGCCCTGGGCGAGTAGCCATGCGGCCTGCCACATGGTCCACCGGATCGCCTCGACGTCGATGAACGCATCGGCCATCCGCTGCTGCACGGCCTGGAAGCTGCCGATCGGCCGCCCGAACTGCTCGCGTTCGGTCGTGTACGAAGCGGCGATGCGCAGCGCACGCTCGGTCACGCCGAGCTGGATCGCGCATAGCCCGACGAGCGCGCGGGCATGTAGCGAATCGATCATCTCCTTGCCATTGCCGCGCAGCCGATCCTCGCCGGAAACCACTGTGCCATCGAGGGTTACATCGGCGTGCGGTTCTCCATTCGTCGTCACCGCGGGTTGAATATCGACACCGTCTGCGTGCGCGTCGACCAGGAACACGCCGACATCACCGTCATCGAGGGTGGCGGGGATCAGCATTGTGTCGGCGATCTGTGCCGCAGGGACGAGTTCCTTGGTGCCGTTGAGGCGCCAGCCGGTGCAATCGCGTTGCGCAGTGGTAGCGGGGGCGGTCGGATCGGAACGCCGGGGTTCGGTCAACCCGGCGGTGAGTAGGCGGGAGCCGTCGACAACACCGGGGAGGTAGCGCTGGTGCTGACCGTCGTCGCCGTACCTGGCGATGGTGTCGGCGCCTAGGAGAAGGGTGGCGTAGACCGGCACCGGTGCGACGCTCCAGCCCACCTCGGCGAGGAGCAACGCCAACTCGACCAAACCGTGTCCGCTGCCACCGATCTTCTCGGGCAACGCAATTCCAAGAAGGTCGGCCGTCGCGAGTTCGCGCCAGAGCGCAGCGTCGTAGCGCGAGTCGCCGGCCTCGAGCTCGGTCAGATGTTCGGGTGTGGCGCGGAGCTCGAAGAGCTGACGCGCGACCTTGGCGATCGTCTCTTGTTCTTCTGTGAACGTGAAGTCCATGCGTCTGCGCTTCGTCTACCAGACCGGGCGGAACTGGTGCAGGACGATGTCCTTCCCATCAAGGGTGTCGAACCTCTGGTAGAAGACTTCGACGGGCATGCCGACTTCGACGTCTCCGGGTGCGATCTCACAGAGGTTCGACACCAGCCGCACACCCTCGTCGAGTTCGACCAGCGCGACGATGTAGGGGTATTCCATCAGAGGCATCGGGGGATGCCGCGGCATCACATAGCTGTACACCGTGCCGCGGCCAGAGGACTCGACGGTGTCCCAGTCGAGCGAGCTGCACGCAGGGCACATCGGGCGTGCTGGATGACGCAGCTTTTGACACCCTTTGCACCGTTGTATCAGCAACTTGTTGTCGCGCAGCCCGTTCCAGAAGAATTCGGTGTCCGGGCTTACCGTCGGTACCAGTCTCGTCGCCATCAGGTGTTTGCCTTGAATCGGAAGACCCGGAACCGTTGTCGGCCGAGCACCTCACCGTTCTGGTCGGTATAGGTCGACAACCACGTGATGAAATGGCCAGTGCCCAGCGAGGTCTTCTTCTCGTCGGAGATGTCTTCGAACACCTGCGTCACCGAGATGATGTCGCCGAGGCGGGGATAGCGTTCGATCTCGAACTCCGAGTTGGTCGCCACAATGCTGGTGAACCCCGCCTCCTCGATGAACGACGCCGGGTTGCGCCCCATCTCCATCGGTACACCGCCGCGTTCGGCGATTCCGTCGATCTTGGGGGAGGGCATGATCCACGTCTGCAGCATGACCGGCGGAGACACGATGCCGCCGAACCTCGACTTATCGGCGAACTCGGGGTCGAGGTAGACCGGGTTCATGTCGTCGAGTGCATGGCACCAATGCCGGATCATCGGCTGGTTCACCGGGTCCGGAGCGATGGTCGGCTTGCCGGACCCACCGGTGGGCTGCCCGACAAGCGCGTCGAGCTTTTTACGGAACTCTGTATCTGTCACTTGGCATCCCCGTTCTGATTTGTCCGAAGGTCACGTGGCGCGCGTGGCATGAAAAGTCCTGCCATCGCGATGATGTCGCGCTGCAGTTCGTTGGCACCGCCGCCGAAGGTGTTGATCACCGCGATCCGGTACGCCGATTCGAGAGCACCGCGCAGCGGTGCGTCGTCGCCATTTCGGATTCCGTTCCGGTCGAGCACCTCGAGCAGTTCGCGGGCCACCTGTTGAGTCAGCTCGGTGCCGAACACCTTGACCGCCGAGGCTTCGCCCATGCCGAGTGCGCCCTTGGTCATCGCCGCATTGACGCGCAAATTCATGATCTTGTACGCCGCCACTTGCGCCTCGACCCGCGCCAGCGCCAGCTTCACCCATTGCTGGTCGATGACGCGGCCGCCGTCGAGTTCGGTCGTCTTGGCCCAGTGCAGCGTTTTTTCAAACAACGGCTCGAGGGCACCCATGTTGCCCAGCGCGGCGCGTTCGAAGTTCAGCTGCGTGGTGATCAGCCGCCAGCCCTCGTTCTCGCCAGCGACAAGCGAACTGGCAGGCACACGGACGTCGTCGTAGAACGTATAAAAGGTCGACACCCCAGGCATGGTGTGCAACGGCTTCCAGGAAAATCCTGGCGAGGACGTCGGCACGATGAAGATCGAGATGCCCTTGTGCTTCATCACACCTGGATTGGTGCGCGTCGCCAACCAGATGTAGTCGGCGTAGGCCGCGCCGCTGGTGAACATCTTGGCGCCGTTGATGATGTAGTCATCGCCGTCGCGCACCGCAGCAGTGCGCAGCGAGGCCAGATCGCTTCCGGCGCCAGGCTCGGAATAGCCGATCGCGAATTCGACGGTGCCGTCGAGGATCGATGGCAAGAACTTGTTTTTCTGCTCGTCGGTTCCATACACCATTAGCGTGGGTCCGACGGTGTTGAGTGTGACCAGCGGGATAGGTGCGTTCACCCGCTGCGCCTCTTCGAAGAAGATGAACTGCTCGAGCGCGGTAAAGCCGCGCCCACCATATTCTTTGGGCCACCCGACACCGAGCAATCCAGCGGCGCCGAGCGCCCGCACGCATTCCTTGACGGCCTCTCCGCCCTCCATGCGGCCGGCCACGGCGGCGATGCGCTCGGGTGTCATCACCGCCTCGAGCGAGGCCCGGATCTCGGCGCGCAGCTCCTTCTGCTCCGGCGTGAAATCCAAGTACATTCGTCAGCTCCCTGTTCCGAGCCGCACGGGCATTCGCTTGACGCCGGGCACCATCGTGGCCCGCATCCTGTCGACGTCGCCGACCAGCTCGAGCTTGGAATATCGCCCGAGCAACACCTCGAAGAAGACGCGAGCCTCAAGCCGCGCCAGCTGCGCTCCGACGCACGAGTGCTCGCCACAACCGAATGCGATGTGCGGATTCGGATGACGATCAATCTTGAATTCCTCGGCGTCGGAACCGAAGATCTCCTCGTCGCGGTTTGCCGAGCCATAGAGCATCACGACCATGTCGCCTTCGCGGATACGCTGTCCGCGGATCTCGACGTCGGCCGTCGCCGCACGCGCCATGTGGGTGACCGGGCTGCACCAACGCAGCATCTCCTCGACCGCCCCGGGAATCAGCGTGGGGTCGTTGACGAGACGGTCGCATTCGTCTGGATGCTCGATGAGCGCCAACGTCCCCAGCGCGATCAGATTCCGGGTCGTTTCGTTGCCCGCCACGAGGAGCAGAAATGCGAAGTTCAGCAGGTCTTCGTCGGTCAGCCTGGCCCCGTCGACCTCAGCGGTACTCAATACCGACATCATGTCGTTCCTGGGTTCGGCACGCCGGGCCGCAATCAGCTGCTGAAAGTACTCGAACAGCTCGCCGATGGCCACGAACGAGTCGAGCTCGATTTCAGGATCGGCATTTCCGGTGCACGCGTCGGACCACCTGCGGAACTTCTCCCAGTCGTCGGGCGGGGCGCCGAGCAACTCGGCGATCATCCGGGTGGGTAAGGGCGCGGCGAGTTCTTCGGCGAACTCGTGAGTCGATCCGGGTGAGGCGTCGTCGAGAACGCCGTAGACGATCTCGCGCACCTTCGGTTCGAGCACGGCCACCTGCCGCCGCGTGAATCCGGTGTTGATCAGCTTGCGCAGCTGACGGTGCCGCGGCGGATCGGTGAAGATGAGGTTGCCCTCCTGCACCGGGTTCGGCATCACGGGGTCGGGGATCGTGATGCCCTTGGTCGACGAGAATTTGTCCGGGTTCGTGGACACGTACCGGATGTCCTCGTAGCGCAGCAGCGCCCAGAACTTGGTGACGTCGTTCCAGCACACCGGCTCGCTCGCGCGCAGCTCCTTGTATGCCGGGTACGGGTCGCCCGCGTAGAACTCGGGGGAGTGGAGAGGGAACGCAGTGCGCACGGCAGCCTCCCTCGACGCAATCCAGAATCAGACATATGGAGATAATCTGTCCGATGTCCACTGTGTCTACTGGATGTCGATTGCACTGTCAATACTCGGTGAACTCGTTGTTTATCAACTGAGTTGGACGGTGGCGATTGACGTGGCCAGTCCGACAGGTGTACACCATGTGTTGATCCATCGAACTCGGTGAGGAAACGATATGGCCGACCCGCGTCCACTCCTCGATTCATATCCGCTCTACATCGACGGCAGGTGGGTTGACCCCGAGAGCGGCCGCTACGACGACATCTGTCCGGCCACCGAGGCGATGATCGCCCTGGCGCCGGACGCCAGCATCGCCGACGTCGACGCGGCGATCTCAGCCGCGCGGTGGGCGTTCGACTCAGGGCCATGGGCCAACGCAACGGCCGAGGAGCGAGCGGGGTGCCTCAACCAGCTGGGCAATGCGCTGATGCAGCACGCCGACGAGTTCTTCGCGCTGTCCCAGGCCGAGTGGGGCTGTATCGCGAATGAGCGCTTGATCCAGATCGATGGTCCCGCGTTCATGGCGATGAACGCCGGCGAACTCGCCGCGCAGGTCACCGACGAGCCGATCAGCGCGTTCGGGGCCGCAGGAACCACGTTGCTTCGCCACGAGCCGCTGGGCGTTGTGTCGATCCTGACACCGTGGAATTTCCCGCACAGCCTCAACGTGATGAAGGTGAGCCGCGCGTTGGCCGCAGGCAACACCGTGGTGCTCAAGCCGTCACCGCTGACACCGCTCGCGGGCCTCGCGCTCGCGCGAATCATCGATGAGCACACCGATATTCCTCCCGGCGTAGTCAACGTCATCACGCCCAGCGGCATCGAGGCGAGCAAGCTACTGACCACCGACCCGCGAATTGACATGGTCAGCTTCACTGGGAGCTCTGCTGTCGGCCGCGAGGTGATGGCCGCCGCGGGCGGCACCATGAAGCGGATCCTGCTCGAGTGCGGAGGAAAGTCGGCAGGCATCTTTCTTGACGATGTCGAGGTGACCGACGAACTGCTGGAACGGATCCTGTTCGACGGCTGTTCGCTTCACGCCGGACAGGCATGCATCCTGCAAAGCCGTCTGCTTCTGCCGGAGAAGCTCCACGACGAGGTCGTCGACCGGCTCGTCGAGATGGCGCGGGGCGTAAAGGTCGGCGATCCAACCGATCCCGACGTGCAGATGGGTCCGCTCATCAGCAGCGTGCAACGGGACCGCGTGGAGGCGCACGTCGCGTCAGCGCTGACTGACGGCGCGACGCTGGCCGCCGGCGGCCGCCGCCCTCCCGGGCTGGACACGGGCTTCTACTACGAGCCGACGATTCTGACGGACGTCACCCCGGAGGCACCCATCGCTCAGGAAGAGGTTTTCGGACCCGTGCTGACCGTGCTTCGCTACCGTGACGACGATGACGCGGTAGCGATCGCCAACAACTCCCAATACGGGCTATCGGGCGCGGTCTGGGGCACTGACGTCGACCGCGCGGTTGCGGTCGCACGCCACGTTCGCACGGGACAGATCGCCGTAAATGGTTGCATCCCAGGCGATGCGCCGTTCGGCGGATTCAAGCAGAGCGGACTGGGCCGGGAAGGCGGTGGCCTACCGGGGCTGCATCAGTACATGGAGCCAAAGGCCATCGGAATTCCGGTGTGACGGCACCTCTGGAGGGGCTACGCGTCGTCGAAATCGCCGGGGACATCGCGGGCCCGTACTGCACCAAGCTACTCGTCGACCTCGGTGCCGACGTCTCCAAGGTCGAGCCGCCGTCTGGAGATCCGCTGCGCCGGTGGGGGCCATTTCCCGGTGGCGAGCCTGATCCCAATCGATCGGGACTGTTCGAGTACCTGAATGCTGGAAAGCGTGGCGCCACATTGGATCTTGAGTCCGATGTGGCTGTCGCAAGCGAACTGATCGCGCAGGCGCATCTGCTGGTCGACGGAATGCGGCCGGGAACACTGGACCGCGTGGGGCTCGACACCGACTCATTGCGGGCCCTCAATCCCGGCCTCGTCGTCGTTCGCATCTCGGACTTCGGGCATAACGGTCCGTTGCGCGACCGCGATGCCACACCGTTGACCGTGCAGGCGGCGTCAGGTTGGGTCAACAACAGGGATCCCGGCCGGCCGCCGGCGCAGGCCGGCGCCAGGATCTCCGAGTACGTTGCAGGCGGGTACGCCGCCCTGGGTGCGCTGACCGCCCTAAGGGCCCTGTCCGCCAACACAAGTCGGCTTGTCGAGGTCGACGTGTCCGTGCTCGAGTCGCTGTTGTCGACGCTTCCATACCCGATGCTGATGGCCGAAAAGATGCGCAGTCTCGGGTTGCCGCCTAACACAAGGTCGGGGCTGATGATGGGCATCGTCCGCGCAGCGGACGGCTGGCTCGGGATCAACTGTCTGACGGGGCAGCATTGGCTCGACGCGTGCGCGATGCTCGGACTGCCCGAGTATGGCGAGCAGCAGATCGCAATCATGCTCGGGGGACCGGAACGCGGTGAGTTCTTCGAGAAGGCCCAACCGTGGCTTTCGGAGCAAACCGTGGCCGAGATCGTCGAATTGAGCCAGGCGATGCGGGTTCCCGCCTCGCCCGTCAACGACGGTGCCACGGCGTTGGAATGCCCCCAATATGTCGAACGCGGGTTCTTCGTCGATGCCGGTGGCGCCGATTGGTCGTTCCGCCGACCGGGCGCACCGTTCCGTCTCTCCAAGTCGCCGGTACTTCCGCCCCGACCCGCGCCTCCTCTGGGTTCTGCGGCCTCCGTCGACAATGCATTGCCTATTCGCGTGAGTGCCGGCGCGGCGGTCGGTCCCTCGGCGCCTTTCGCGGACATCAAAGTTCTTGACCTCACCACGTTCTGGGCCGGTGCGTATCTCACCTGCTACCTCGGTGCTTTCGGTGCCGACATCGTGAAGGTGGAATCGATCCAGCGACCCGACGGGCACCGCTATTCGGGTGCGTGGGCTTACGAGGGTGACGATTGGTACGAGCGAAGCGGGATGTGGCAGGGCACAAACCTGAACAAGCGCGACATCACGCTGGATCTCACGTCCGACCAGGGACGCAACCTCGTCCGGCGGCTTGTCCGCGACGCCGATGTCGTCGTGGAGAACTTCTCGCCGCGGGTGATCGAGCAGTTCGGGCTGGACTACGAGTCGCTGGTGGAGCTGAAGCCCGATGTAATCCTCGTCCGCATGCCAGGGTTCGGCCTGCAGGGGCCGTGGCGCGACTACGTCGGCTGGGCACTCAACTTCGAGCAGACATCGGGCATGTCGGCGGTCACCGGCTATGCCGACGGACCGCCGTGCAACCTGCAGGGGCCCGCCGACCCCATCGTCGGGGTGCACGCAGGTATCGCCCTGCTCGCAGCGCTCGAGCATCGGCGCCGCACCGGCGAAGGCCAACTCGTCGAGATCGCGCAGATCGAGGTCGCGGCGTGCGTGACGGCCGAGCCGGTGATCGAATACTCGATGAATGGCATGGTGCGTCCACGCGAGGGCAACCGCAGGCGGGGATATCTGCAGGGTGTCTACCCAACCGCTGAGGACAATGCATGGGTGGCGCTGTGCGTGCGTGACGATGCCGACTGGGCGCACCTTGCCGAGGCGATGGGGCGACCCGACCTGCATGAGCGGAGGCTGGCGCACGACGAGTTCGACACGTTGGTTGCCGACTGGACGCGAACCCAGCCCGCGACTGACGTTGTCAATGTCCTTGGTACGCGGCATGTTCCGGCGGAGCAGGTGCTGACGGCCGAGCGGATGTACGAGATACCCCAGCTCGACGCGCGCGGGTATTACCAAGAGGTCGAACACCCCGTCACCGGGCCACACCGCTATCCGGGTTGGCCGTTCACGATGACACCCGGACCCGGCCGTCACCACCGGTTCGCGCCGCCGACGCTAGGGCAGCACAACCAGGAGATTCTGCGCAACCTTGGCCTTACTGATGACGAGCTCGCAGACCTGCGCGCGCGTCACGTGATCGGTGAGAGCGCGCTCAACGCATAGTTCAGGCGGCGTTACTCGTCGATCCCTGCGACGGGCCCTGCGAGGGCGTGCCGCTCGGCGTCGAGTCACTGGATTCGGAACTCGGCGTCGACGTAGCCGGTTTCTTGGGGCTGAAGAAGCCCTGGATGTTCTCGGCGAGCTGCGTGAAGACGTCCTTCTTGGCCGTGGTGGTCTTGGTGGAGGTGTCCGGGGTGACCTTGTTGCCGTCGTCGGTAACCGTCCCAATCGTCGGCCTGGACTTGGACAGGGTGGACGCCGGCGGTTGGGTCGTGGTCGTCCCCGGGCCGGACGGCTCCTGCCCTTGTGTCGTGGCCGTGGTAAGGGCGGGCGCCGGATTGCTGTTCACCAGCGATAGCTGCGAGTCCTCAGGCAGTGACCTCGCGTTGATCGATGGCGAGTTTGTCGTAGACAACGGCGAGGGGATCGAGCCGGGGATCGACTCGACGCCGGTGACAAGGTTGGTTACGCCTTGTCCGATCGCGCCAGGAACGCCTGCGACCGTCTCGAGGACCTTGCCGGGCGGTGTGATCAAGGAGAACTGCACGGGCGTTTCTGGATTGAGATTTGCGCGATCGGTGTAGCCCATGTCCACGAGCAACCGGACCAGCGGCTCGATGCTGCCCAGCACCGGTTCGGTGAGTGGCGTCAATTGCAGGATGCCTGCGATCTGTCGCACGGGCGCGAACAACGGCAGGTGCTGGGCCAGGACGAACACGTACGTGTCCGTCCCTCCCGCACTGTTTGTCACGGGAGGGTGTATCAAGACATTCGGATCGTTCGTTGTGTTGGTTAGCGGGTGGTAGTCGACGCTGTCGTAGTACTGATCCGGGTGGACGTACATGACGGCGACGAGGCTGTTCGCCAGAGACAGCGGGTTGAAGTATGCGGGGAAGTCGGCATACGGGTCGTACTCATTCGTCACATACGTGGTGTCGTATTCCGACGGTGCCGCGGCGCCGTTCGACGAGACGAAGAAGGGAATATTCAGCCCGGGGAAGCGGCTGAAGATCCCGCCATTGGGGACGTTCGGCGATGCGATCATCACCCAGAGCAGGTTGTTCTTTGATGGCGCGCCGGGGTCGGAGGTATCCAGATTGCGTCGCACCTTCTCGGCGACAAGAGCGCCTTCCGAATAGCCGACCACCATCAGGAACTGACCCGAATTGTCCGGGTCCGTGATCGCATCGGCCAGCACCGGGACACCCGCATTCGTGCTGTTCTCGATGTCGAACCCCGCCGGGTAGTGGATCGGAATGTACTCGAAGCCCATCGGGAGGGCGTTGCCCTGAAGTTTGTGCGGGATGTTGACCGCGTCGGGGTCGCCGCGCCCGCCGATGCCGATGGTCGCCGCGGCGAGTTGCACCTGTGCGATTTCCGCCGTGTTGTTGGTCGCATGACCGAACACGAGCACCGTCGACAATGCCGCCGCCGTCGTGCCGAGGAAGATCGCTGAGGGCGTCTTCCGCCGCTTTCGGACCGTCCGCTTCGCCGAGAAAGCTGGACACTTCTTGGACTGGCGATGCTTTGCCACGTAGGCCCCCTTACGGTCGCCGCGATGTCCGCCGTGGATCGAACGTAGCGCATGGCTACTAAAATTGGTTGCTGAATCGGTTACGAAACGTTCGATCTGCACCCTTAGCTGGAAGGTTCCTCGGGTCTGAGCTCGTCCGCCATGGCGTCTTGCACCAGCAACCAGTAATTCTGTTCGCGGTCAGTCAGGTCATTCGATGCGATTGCGCCGAACGCGGCGGCATCGCGAGCGAACCGGGCAGGCGCATCGGGAAGCGCGTCCGGGCCTTCGAGCCGGAAACAACTCGGCGTGAGTGGGCCGAACAGCAGGGCGCGGCGCAGTCTTGGCCAATTGCGCAGGTTCGGCTCGACACCCGCAGCTCTCGCGAAGGTCAGAGCAACGAGGTTCATCCGGGTTCTCTGCGACATCCCGCGCCGTGAGCGATACGCATCGATGGACGACCGCTGG